>LYOS01000003.1:55253-288741 GCA_001766815.1 Candidatus Syntrophoarchaeum caldarius | reverse complement strand
TTCTCGCTTCTTCAATGGATTTTAGGTATTCGTCACTTGAAAGTGCCAGCATATCTTCGATTGAATCATTCATAGCTTCTCGGACAGTGTCTGATATCAATGATCGTAATTCTTCGATAGTTAGATCTTTTACTTTTGTTTCCACAGGCGAACACCTCCATGATAGTATTTGAATAAGACTATAAAAAATTTCGGCTGAGGGGTATGCGAAAGGGTCGCGAAGCGAACCGCGTACCCGCTTGTTTATATGACCCGAAGGGCGAGGTGCGAAGCATGGCAGAGCGATTCTCACATCTTATTTCCATCTTTATTTTTCTCTCTTGCTATGTATTTGCCTAATAATTCCAGCTATTAGATTTATTCTCGGAACTCTTTTCATATAATCCCTGTATGCATCGCCAAACTTTTCTATGTTTCCCCTTTCTTCTTCTATCATGGCAAGACACAGTAAAATAATTAAGATTACGCCAACAATTAAGCCGATCCAGTGCTGTGAAATAATAACCAAAGCAAAAATTATCAATATATGCCCCAGGAATTCAGGATGGCGAACAAAGGCATACATGCCACTTTCAACAAGTCCAATACCCTCTTCATGCCCTTTCTTTCGTGATTTGCTTGACCACAACAGAAAAATAATTCCAAATGCCAAAATTATCCATCCTGCATAAAGTAATTTCGCTAAATTAGCAGAATTATAAAGAAAAATTGTAGATATTATCAATACTCCATATAAGCCAATATATGCTATGTGACCAATTAAGTGACCAGTACTTTTCTTATGCATAATTTTCATCCTTCCTGATTTTTAATTTTGCGGGCTTGGGTATTTCACCTAACACCTTACCCCCAACCCCACCTACCTCCACACCACTTCTCCCTCTTCATTCTTTCTGAAGAACTTCAAACCTGCATAATCTCGTTTTTCCTTCTCTCCCCTGATAATCGCGATTGTATCAAGCCATTGTTTCTTCCACGGAGTCTCGATAGCAGGTGAATGCTTAACATCCGTCCTCAAAAGATCGATCACATCAAACCTGCATGAATTAACACACGCACCACAGTACGTGCATAACGACTCCTCAACTGCGATCTTATCATCGCTGGGTATGTACCATGCCTTCGATGGACAGATATTGATACACGCATGACAACCCACGGGATCACATGCTGGGAGTTTATTATCAACGATCCTGATCTCACCTTCAAACGGCTTCTCAATCTCAAGGGCGTTATAGGGACATCTGAAGACGCACCAGCCACAACGGTCACAGATCTCATCATCAATTACAATCTCACCTGTGATTACGGGCGGTTTGAGATCGACGTTTACATTCCGTTTCTCAGATATAACCTCGATCGCATCTTCAGGACATAGATCAACGCACAAACCACAGTAATCACATTTTTCGGGGTCTATTACCACTGGTTCAAACTCATGAGGCATCTCAGGATTGATTTTCTCAGGATCTCGCTCAAAGAGAAGAAAAGCATCACAGAACGCTTTGCAGATGCCGCATCGGTTACATTTATCCTCATCGATTTTGATCTCGCCTTCTGCTGTCTCATCAAAGTGGAGAAGATCCTCTTTCTTTGGGATCGAGAGTTTGAGCGTGATTGCGTCCCTTGGGCAGGCTTTTTCACAGATCAGGCAGGGGATGCAGTTATCATTCACTGTAATCGAGGATTCAAGGTGAGGATACTCTGCAAGATTGCGGATATCAATCCCGTCAATCGTGAACCTGAATGCTCGCTCCGGACAGAATGCAGCACACATACCGCAGAATGTACACGCATCAAGATCGAGCATCACAGGCGGGGCATCAAGTCCTGTTGCAATCTCAGGGATTGGACCAAGCTCCAGTGCACCAGTCGGACAGATCTTTGTGCATATCCCACATCCAGTACACTGTTTGTAGTTGTATGTAAGGCGATGATCTACCCCCTTGGCCTCTTCTGTGTAGATAAAAGAAGTTCCATCAAAGTCCATCGACTTCACAATCTCCATCCAGCACACCCTTATCTCTAAATCAAGTTCCACATTGTATCAACGTCTTTGAGATCTTTTTCATCCATTGAAGCCCCCTCAAAGATCTCTTTTCGCACATAAATGTCCGTCCCTGTTCTAAGAGCAATTGCGATGCAGTCACTTGGACGTGCATCAAGTTCCTTACTGCCGGTGTGGTCTGAGATTGTCAGCTTGGCGTAGTAGATCCCATCAAAGAAGTCATCGATATAGACCCCTTCAATCGCACAGTGCAGACTCTCCAGCATTGAGACGATCAGATCATGTGTCATCGGTCGTGGGGCGGTCTGGTCTTTTAATGCGGAACTTATCGAAATAGCCTCTGGAATACCAATGTATATTGGCATCACACGATTATTCGCCTGGAGTAAAACAAGCGGTGCACCACCCTGAGGTGTTTTTCCAAGATAAACCCCTTTCACCTCGACCAGAATGCCATCCATATTCTACTCTTGCTCCCAAGATATATTTAACTGTGCATCATGCTCCACGTTCAAGCGCTTTTTTGTATATTGTCAGCGGATGGCTCGGTTGGGGACATGTGGCCGTGCAGTTACCATATGTTTTGATCGTCGAGCAGGAAGGAGGCGTATATTCCTTTGATGCGATGTGCTTCACCTGATAACGCGTCTTTGATTCATCAAAATCTGGAGAACTACGGTAGATCTTGATAACATCCTCCTCTGATAGCCCGATATTCAGGAGAAAAGTAGTCAGTGTAAACCGTGCAGAATGCGAGATATTGACCCCTGCTGAAATATCACGGATCATCGCCCTGATGCATGGCGGGAACTTCTCAGGATCAACGACTGCAATCTCATGCTCAAACTGCGCCGTGCGTACTGCGAGTTTCTCACGGATCTGAGGTAGATATGCTTCAATTCCTGCCTTAAGCCCTCTTGAAACTTTTGCTGGAAGGCCATCCTCATTTTTAAGTCGTATAAATTCCTGCAAAACTCTGAGATAATCTTTGAAGTTGAGAATAACCCAACCCTTTCTGATTCGCTGATTGACAAGTTTCCACTCGATACCACGCAGAATTGAGGAGACACGTATGTAATCCAGAAAGTGTATCCTGATCCGATCATCATTCTCAAGATCAAGATCAAGACCAAGATCACTGCCAAGATATACCGTGAATGATGGTGGTTCACGCTGAAGTCTGCGATGCGCGATCTTTGCTTCAGCCACCGCAAACCGCCTCGTGAGATATGGATCATTGATCACAGAAATTATCATCCTTGAAAACGGATATGAGAGGAGTTCTGTCACTAAACGGCTCTCTTTTGCATGATCGAGTATTGGGATCTTGCCGCCCTCTTCAAATACATTACCCTCCAACGCATCAAGAACTCGCTCTGCTCCACGACTTCTCGCATGTGCGAACTCTGTCCTGTAAACAAGGTCATCGGGAGATATACCAAGCTCACTCACATATTTTGATGCTTCAGGTAGGAATGGGTAGCTCGCAATTTTACTGAGTTCCAACCTCTCAAGCCCCTCAATCAGCCTCAATTCTTGGAGCTAATAGATACCGTACGCTCGCATCACCGAGCAGGAAACTTATATCAATAGGGAAGTCATTCCCAACCTTGAGTTTCACCTCGTCTGCACCAGATGTCACCTTGCTGATCTCCTTGAGATACTCGATACCAAACATCGATCTTACCTTCTCCTCCCCCACGACAGAAATTGAGAATACATCATCTTTGGTCAGACTCAGCGTAACTTTATCCACATCACCCTCTGTTTCCATTGTGAATGTTTCCACAGGTTTTGTATTGATTTCAATAACAAGATAATCACCGATGGGCTCTGATGCTTTTATTCCCCTCCTGAAATCGCTTCCCTTCAGTATTACTTCTGCTGGAAGCTCGATCTCAGGTATCTTGGGATCACGTTTGATTGTTGATGGCTCAAGAAGTGAGATACTGTAATTTAAGCTTCCCATCTTTATTTTCAGTCTGCTTGAATCAACCAGCTCCAGCTCACATATCGAATCTGGATCTCCCATTTTCAAAAGATCCGCAAACTTTGAAAGATCGATACCGATGGTAATTTTGTTCTCCACTGAATATGACTCAAATGCTGAATCAGGAAGCTCAAGGCTTACCATTGCAACATTTGCAGCGTCAACTGCCCTTACTGATATACCTGTGGGTGTAAGATTGAATTTAGCCTCGTCAACGATGGCACGAATGGCGTCAATCGCCTCTCTCAATACTGATGTCCTGATACTACCTTTAAACATGTTCCTCATTCCTATTATACTTTCAACTATTATTACACTCAGATTATATAAAATATCGCCGAGGCAACAATCGCTGCAAAAGCGGTTGAAGCGAGGTTCACACCATCGTTGCCAATAATTTTATCTCGTTCAAGCGTTGCACCAAGCAGACTGTCAAAGTTCACACCAAGATACCCACCGATGAGCGCTGAAAGGAAACATGTCCCGTCACTCATCCCCATGATGTATGCAGCAAGCACGATGATAAATGCACCAAAGAGTGCAGAAAGCTCACCAAGCGCGGTTATTCCACCATCTGTACCAGGTGGAACAGGCTCAAATGTTGTTATCATGACCGGTTGATCGTGTGATGTCTGTCCAATCTCTGATGCAAGTGTATCCCCGGTTGCACTGGCAAAAGATGCAAGAAACGCCACGATGAAGACAGGGTCATGGTATTTACCATAGGCAACCGCCATCAGAAGCCCCACCAGCCCGTTTGCAAAGATGTTTCTGTAGTTTCGAATCCCGCTCTTTGACTCTGCAATCCCTGCTTTGAGCTTTGACTCAAATTTGTAGCGTGTGAATATACTTCCAAGCATCGAGAAGATGAAGATGATCACAAACCACCGTATATCGCCGAAGATGATGAGAAGCATTCCGAGAATTGTACCACCAAGAACGCCTGTGATCTCGATTGCCCGCTCCCTGTAAGAGATAAACCCAAGTATGAGTGAGAAGAGAAACGCAAAGAGTACGTTGAGCACTTCGACCTCGATCCCGAAGTAGATAAAGCTCCACATCACCATACATGCTCCAACAATCGTGAAAACCGCGTCCTCACGGATGAGGTGCATCAGCATGCCTGCAGCCGTCCCGATTATGACCAGAAAAAGGATGAATGCAAGATCGGGCACAGACCCAATCAAGTAGGTGATCAGTAGCCCTGCAATAAATGAGAGTGTGATCCCTGTTGCAAAGAATGCTAAAACCCGCTCGACGATCCCTTTCTCGTGCAGGGTATTGAAGGCATAGATGCCTGCAAGGAGTGCAAGTGACGATCCAAGAAGAGATATCGGGAGACCGAGGAACTGTGCAAAAAAAAGGAGGGTCAGTGTTGCAAAGGCAAACCGCATATCCTCATAGTACCCCTCCCATCGCCTGATCGCAATTACGGTGATGACGACTATGTTGATAAGTATGAGGAGTGGAATTAATTGAGTGGTCATCGCATAAACACCTCTCCACAGAGTGGATCTTCGCCAAGATAATCTCCTGATGCAATGTAGGCGCGCACACGGCAACCGCCGCAGAGATCTTTATTGATACAGACTTTGCATTTACCTTTAACATCGCGCCTCCTGAGTTTCTCGATGATCTCAGACCGCATTATCTCATCAAGACCCGTATCGCGCACGTTAGCAATCACAACAGGAAGCAGTGGACATGGCACAACATTTCCATCTGGCTTTATCGATAAGAGCGCAATTCCTGCCCTGCAACCCGGGGCCTCCCTGAGATAAAAATCTGGGATAAACTTACCCTCTGCTTCTGCCTGCTTCAGAACCACCCAGTACTGGCAGCCCTGGGTTGTACAGATCTCCAGATGTTTGCGTTTAACCTGCTCATCATAAAGGTCATATAGATTTTTTGTATATGAAGCGAGATTGAGTGACGATCCAGCCCGATTGCGACCGCCACGCCCCATCTCAACAAAATGGAATACCCTGCACTGTCTTGCACCCAGTTCTTCACAGAGATTGAGGATCTGTGTGAGTTGATCCACGTTTTCATCCATGAGGCAGGGATCGATGACAAGACTGAGCCCTGCATCGCGGCAGTTTTTTGCACCTGCAATCGAGCGTTTGAATGTACCTTTGCCCCGTATCAGATCATGGCACTCCTCCATACCGTCGATCGAGATTATAACCTCTTTCAAGCCTGAATCCAGCAATTTACTGGCGATAGAGTGGGTTATGAGCGTACCGTTTGTTCCAAGCATCATATTAAGCCCAAGTTTAGATCCATGCTGGATTATCTCGTAAACGTCCTCTCGCATGAGCGGTTCTCCCCCACCAAGTGTAATATTTGTTCCACTACCAAAATATGATCTGATCGAAGCAAGCAGATTGATCGCTTCTTCTGTGTCAAGCTCCCCCTCGCGGCTGTGAGACGCATAGTAGCAATGACTGCAGCGGAGATTGCAGGCAGCTGTTATGTTCCAGTTTATGTTCATTCTACGGGTTCAAGCCAGTCCATATATGCATCTTCTTCTGCATTCACAATCTTGAAGAATTTTTTCTGGATTGCTGCAGTTACAGGTCCTTTTTTTCCATCTCCAATTGTAACTTCATCGACCTCCCTGATTGGAGTTACTTCTGCTGCTGTTCCAGTGAAAAAGAGCTCATCTGCGGTCAACACCTCACCCCGCGTGATACTTCTGACGACCACCTCATAGCCGAGGTCTCTTGCGATTTTGATCGCTGCATCTCGCGTGATACCTGGAAGCGCTGATGTGAGCGTTGGAGTGTGTATCACGCCGTCATCGACTACAAAGAGGTTCTCACCAGGACCTTCTGCAACATATCCATCGTTATCAAGCAGTAGTGCTTCATCAAACCCCTTCTCCTTTGCATCAAAGCCTGCAAGCATCGAGTTGATGTACTGTCCCGTAGCCTTTGCACCCACAGGCAACATCTTTGGATGAATCTTTGTCCATGCCGAGAATGTGCACCTGATCCCGTTTTCAAGTGCCTCTTCTCCAAGATACGTGCCCCATGGCCATGTTGCAATTACGCACTCGACAGGACAATTCTTAGGTATAACACCAAGACTGTGATACCCATAGAATGCGATAGGACGTATATAGCATGAATCAAGTCCGTTCACCTTGATTGTATCTATGACAGCCTTTTTAAGCTCATCAAGACTGTATGGAATTTGCATCTTGTAGGGGATTGCAGACCTGAACATCCGCTTAAGGTGGTCTGTCAGCCTGAATACAAAAGACCCTCTGGGCGTGCTGTAACATCTGATACCTTCAAACACACCCGATCCATAGTGCAGACCATGTGAGAGGACATGGATCTTTGCATCATGCCAATCGATGATCTTACCATTCATCCAGATCTTCTCAACATTACCAAACCCATCTGCCACTTTACCCCTCCCTATCAGAGTTTATAACAAGTACAGGGCATTTAGCATGCCTCAGAACCCCCTGCGTCGTACTTCCAACCAGCAGGCGATCGATGAAACCAAGTCCATGTGACCCCATGACGATGAGGTCGTACTTGCCCTCCTCTGCCTCATTGACGATCTCCTCCCATGGCCTCCCACTCTTGACCGCGATCTCTACAGGAATGTCATCTTTGATCTTTTCTTTCATAGCAGTCAGCACAGATCTGCTGTATGCCTCAAGGCTCTCCATATCGACATATATACTCTCTGCGATCTGCACAATGTAGTGAACATCGATTACATTGAGCAATGTGATCTGTGGCGTTTCAGGAAGTGCTTTTGCAAGTTCGATCGCATGCCCAACCGCCTTCTCAGCGTTAGATGATCCATCGTAAGGAACAAGAATCTTTTTGTACATCACGGTTATAATCACAACTCTTCTATTATAATCTTTTTGCGATCTAAGCGAAATACTTAAATAATCTTAAAAGGGGAATACAAAGAGGATGGGTAGTGCGTCTATGCCCGGGTAGTGTAGAGGCCCATCATGGAGCCCTGTCGAGGCTTCGACTCGGGTTCGAATCCCGACCTGGGCGTAATAATATTTATTTGGTCATCTACCCATCTTTTCAACTCCATTTATGTAGATGAGCATAAAAAGTGGCGATTTGAGAAATGGCAGTTAGACCAGATAACAATCTCTTTTCATTCATCGAGAACAATTTACCCAGGCGATGCAGGATAGCTATCGGCGTCAATGACGATAGAACATTCTCGATGCTTGAAGGCATTGATGAGATTATAGAACCGGTCTTTGTCACAGGTTCAAAGGTCAAACTCAAGGATGTTGGGGGCAAAGTCATTGTATCGGATAAACCAGAGCAGGAACTTGTAGATCTACTGATGAACGACGAGGTTGATGCTGCTATCAGGGGTTCACTTCCAGCATCCAGTACGCTATCCTATCTTAAAAGAAGGTCGGGTATCACAAACCTTGCAAGAGTTGCACTCCTAAAACCTGTTGATCTCGATCCGTTTCTCTTTGCCCCGGTTGGAATAGATGAGGGAGATAATTTTGAGGATAGACTCAGGCTCATCGAGAATGGTATAAGAATCCTTGAGAATTTCGGCATGAAGGCAAGGGTTGGAATACTCTCCGGTGGAAGACTTGGTGATACTGGACGGAGTGCGCGTGTCGATAGGTCACTTGAAGAAGGGAAGGCGCTTGTTGATGTGGTCTCCCAGATGGGGTATCCTGTTCATCACCATGAAATTCTGATTGAGGATGCGGTTCGTGAATCAAACCTGATAATCGCCCCAGATGGCATTTCAGGCAATCTGATCTTCAGGACACTGACATTTCTTGGGCGCGGGAGTGCATGGGGTGCAGCCGTTCACCATGAGCTTGGAAAAACATTTGTTGACACGTCCCGTGCAGGAGGGAGTTACAGTGGATCGGTTAAATTTGCAGCAGTACTATCAAGACGTTTTGGAGTTGTTTGAATGAGTTTCAGAGCATTTCTGGATGAACTTGAAGAGTGTGGTGAACTGATCGAGATCGATGAGCCTGTCTCCCCTGAACTTGAGGCATGCAGGATCGCAAGGAAGACGGATAGCCCGATACTCTTCAAAGATCTATCAGGGAAAAGAGCATGTGTGAATCTTATCGGGTCGAGAAACATTCTCTCAAAGGTGCTTGGAGTTAAAAAAGAGCATATCGCAGCACATCTTGTAGATCTCCCCAGCGAGAGTGAGGTCAGGGTGGTCGATGATTCTCCGACCCGTGAAGTTGTGGAGGATGCAGATCTTACCACACTCCCAATCATGAAGTTCTTTGAGGCAGATGGGGGTGCGTACATCACGTCGGGGATCGTTGTGGCTGAGTTTGATGGGATCGTGAATGCCTCTTTTCACCGCCTGATGGTAATCGGTAAAAATAAACTTGCTGCACGGCTCGTTCCACCAAGACATACCTACCTGCTTCATAAAAAAGCGCGTGAGCAGGGAGTTGGACTTAAAGTTGGGATTGCGATAGGAGTAGATCCAGTGATCTTATTTGCAGCAGGGACAAGAGTTGAGCCTGGATTTGAGTTCAAGTATGCATCTATGCTCAGAAATGCACCTGTTGAGCTTTTCAGGCTCGATAATGGGATTGCTGTACCACATGCTGAGATTGTACTTGAAGGCGAGATCGATCCTGAAGAAAGGGCCAACGAGGGTCCTTTTGTAGATATTACAGGCACGTACGACGAAGTGCGCTCTGAACCTGTCATAAAACTCACGCAGATCTATCACAGGAAGGATCCGATCTATCACTCGATCATACCTGGTGGCAGAGAACATCAGCTTTTGATGGGTACGCCCTACGAGCCTCTGATACTGAAGGCCGTGCGCCATGTGGCTGATGCAAAGAATGCTGTCATGACAGCGGGCGGGTGCACATATTTCCATGCAGCCGTCTCTATCAGAAAGGTGCGTGAAGGTGATGGCAAGAATGCGATAGTTGCGGCGCTTGCAGCAGCACCAGGAGTAAAGCAGGTTGTTGTTGTGGATGAGGATATCGATCTTTTTAACCCAAACGATCTTGAATATGCCCTGGCAACCCGTGTGAGGTGGGATAAGGATCTTGTAGTGATTCCTGGGGCACGTGGTTCATCACTCGACCCTTCGGCGGCAGATGATGGCACATCAACAAAGGTTGGGATTGATGCGACCATGCCACTTGAGAGGAGAGAGGCTTTTGAGCGAGTTACTGCGTGATGCGGGTGAGCGAAGGCTGATTGAGCTTGTATCATCTTACTTTGACTGTGAAGAGGAGGATTGCGCGGTTGTTGAAATACAGGGTGCACAGATTCTCATTTCATCGGATATGCTCCACCAGAAGACCGACTTTCCAGCCCAGATGACCCCATACCAGATGGGATGGAGTCTTGTTGCGGTGAATCTGAGTGATATTGCTGCAATGGGTGCGAAACCACTTTATTTTTTAAGTGCGCTCGGACTTCCATCTGATTTCGAGCTTGAATCCTTTAAAGAGCTTATTTCGGGTATTGAATCCTGCACATCTCGTTTTGGTGTAGAAGTGATCGGAGGTGATCTCGACTCGCATGATGAGATAACACTCACCGGAACCGTGATCGGAACCCCTGGAGATGGCAAAATTGTTCGTAGATCCGGCGCCAGCATTGGGGATCTTGTCTGCGTTACAGGGTATCTCGGGAGTGCTGGTGGGGGTTTAAGGCTACTCAAGGAAGATGAGAATCTTGATCAAACAAACCCACTTGTTAAAGCACTGCTTGAGCCATTTCCTCGTGTTGAGGAGGGTTTGATACTTTCTAACTCAGGATATGTCACCTCAATGACAGATATCAGTGATGGACTTTTGGTATCGCTCTCTGACCTCTCTCGCGCGTCAGGGATCAGTTTTAAGATCGATGAAGAGAAGATTCCAGTCTATTCTGATGATCTGTTGGAGTTTGCGTGGTCTGCTGGTGGAGATTATGAGCTTCTCTTCACGGTTCGGCGTGAGAAAATTGATGAACTTGAGGAGTTAGTTGATTTCACCGTGATCGGCTCTGTTGTTGCGAAAGGAGCGGGAGACAGGCTCTCTCCTCTGGGGTATGATCATTTCAGGGGGATGAGAAACAGTGATTTTTATGCATCAAAATAAATCATGCCACTCCTTCATCCAGTACCAGTGAGAGTATTCCGTAACTTTTTATATCGAAAAGGTGGAATGGAGTGATGAATTACACCGGCGAATTTCACATCTAAAAAACTGGCGTCCTGATCAATCTGTGGTAACGGGGTTGCCATGGGGTGGTTGAGCATAGATAAAAAAGATGTGGGCGGGTATCGTGACTTTTTTATGATTAGGGATAGAAAAGTATATTAATTTAGAGAAGTAAAATTATACTTGATAGCAGAAGAAAAATCTTTTCCCCTCATGACACAGGATCACTCAAACCAAAATCTCAATTTAGAAATTGAACTTATTAAGATAGTCCATGGAGACTTTAGTAACATGGTAGTGGATAAATGATAGATGATTATAAAGTGATCAGAGGTGGAACAATAGCGATATTATTAATGCTTTTAATATTTAGCGTTCTATATCTTATGTATTTGGGGATAGTATGAAAACTATAATCCAGATATACAGAGAAGATAAATATTTTGTAGCTGTAGACCTGATAACAAATGTAGCAGATCAAGGACTGACAGAAGAAGAAGCGGTAGCAAATTTAAAAAAAGGGCTTGAAGAACATTATCAAATTCTTATGGAACTTGCTCCAAAGGATTGGAAAGTCTCATTTTTGGATATTGAGGTAGAAAAATATGTCCAAACTTCCCGTCCTGTCAGCTAAGGACGTTATTAAAGTTCTGAGTAAGTTTGGATTCCAAGTTTACCGTCAAACTGGAAGTCACATCCATTTGTGGAATGAAGAGCAAAAACTGCTTGTTACAGTTCCGAATCATCATGAATTAGCCAAAGGAACGTTAATCTCTATTATGAAACAGGCAAAGATAGAAAGAGAGGAATTTCTCTCAAAGTTGAAGTGACGTTAAAAGAGGAAAGTATGCTCCCGAAGTTCATTCAGGTGAAAAGATGAAAAGGACATATATTGATCCCAATGTTCATGTAAAGCCCGATGGAGAGGCAGAGCTTGAGCAAATGGTGGGGCAGCTTGATAAATATGGGTATAGTGGGTGCGTGATTCTGAACCACTCAGATAATTGGTTCCCATACCCTGATATCGAACTTCCACCAGGTTTCAAGCTGTTCTGGGGCGTTGAGATACGAGCATCTTCCCCCCGTGAGCTTGGGAGATTGATCAATAAATTTCGTCCCAGCGTCGATATTCTCGCTGTTCATGGGGGAAATGAGATAATAGACCGTGCTGCTTCTTCTGATTCAAGGGTTGATCTCCTTGCACATCCAGGCAGGATGAATCACATCATGATGAGGTTTGCATCAGGCAAGGGAATTGCGATCGAGTTCAATCTTTCTGACCTGATCTATGCACGAGGCAAGAATCGAACAAGGGCGCTTTTTATAATGCAGGAGAATATGAAACTTGTCAGGAAGTACGGTACGCAGGTTGTGCTCACCGCTGGTGCCAGAACGACCTATGGTGTACGAGCGCCGAGAGAGATTATCGCACTTGCAAAACTTTCTGGCATGGATGAAACAATGGCAAAGGATGCTCTGAGTTCTGTGCCATGGCGTCTGGTTGAGAAGGAATGAAATCTGTTCAGACAGTATAAAAATAGCCCTTAACGCCGTGTAATATCATCTCTGTTCCGATTGCAGACAGGATGATTCCCATGATCTTTGTCAGGTATATCGTACCTTCCCGCTTTAAAATTACATACAGCCGATCAGCGTTTAGCAGGATTGCCCACGTGCCGAGCATCGCTATTACAATTGCAGCAAGTACAGAGATGCGATCAATGATCGTCATAGCAGCGCTCATAAAGACCATAACAGAAGTGATGGTTCCAGGCCCTGCGAGAAGCGGTATTGCCAGTGGGACAACCGCGATCCCTTCCCAGTCATCGAGGTATGGTTCTGCCTTCGGTGACCCGAAAAGCATCTGGAGTGCTGTTATAAGGAGGAGAATACCGCCTGCAATCCTGAAAGAGGCGATCGAGATCCCGAGAAGCCCAAGCAGTGCTTTTCCCATCATTCCAAAGAGAATTAATGTTGCAGTGGCGATAAAGACAGCTTTTGATATGATTTTTCTACGAGTTGAGCTATCGAGCCCTTCGGTGAGTGCGAGAAAAATTGGGGTGTTCCCGAAAGGATCGGCGATCACAAATACGGCAACCAGTACCTGTAGAAACATCATATCAGAATGGGATTGAAACATATATAACCATAACTTGAGATGGCGGTTGATTTTGACGTGCAGTATATCGAGCATGCAGCAAACCATTAATATACTGTTTTGAATATATATTCATGTATGCCGAGACCAAGACGTTGCAGATGGGTTGGCTTCAATCCTGATTTCAGTTATTTTGCGCCGCGAGAACGGCCCACTGGAGAGGTGATACTCAAGGTAGAGGAGCTTGAGAGCCTTAGGCTGAAGGATCTTCTCCAGAAGGATCAGACCGAGGCTGCAAAGATGATGAGTGTCTCGCAATCTACATTTCACAGGATTCTGACAGAGGCGAGGCGTAAGGTTGTGGATGCTCTCGTTAATGGAAAGGCTATACGGGTCTATGGTGGGGATTACACGCTTAGAAATCTGTGCCGTGATTGCAGAAGTGAGTGGGGTGATTTTGCTGAGCGGTGTCCGAGCTGTGGTAGTACGAATATTTTTTACAGAGGTCGAGGCAGACATGGGAGGGGTGTTGACCAAAATCTTTAAATAGTTTTGAATATATATTCGTATAAGGAGGCGTTTGAATGAAAATATGTGTAACTTCGACAGGAAGCGATCTTGATGCACAGGTTGATCCACGCTTTGGCAGGTGCCAGTATTTCATGATTATTGACCCTGACACAATGGAGTTTGAAGCGATTCCCAACGAGGGCATCGGGGCTTCATCGGGTGCGGGAATTCAGGCAGCGCAGACAGTTGCAAATAGAGGGGTTGACGTCCTCATCTCAGGGAACGTTGGCCCAAATGCATTCCAGACGTTAACTGCCGCTGGTGTGCGGGTGTTAACAGGTGCATCAGGCACGATCAGGGATGCAATCGAGATGTACAGAGCCGGTAAGCTCAGTGAGACCGCTGGTGCAACCGTTCCAGGCCACGCCGGGATGCCTCCATCTACACCTGAAACATTTGCTGGTGGAGGGGCAGGTATGGGTATGGGCGGAAGACGTGGAATGGGACGCGGTGGCGGAGGTGGTGGCAGAGGCATGGGCATGCCAGAGCAGGTGCCACCTCAGCCGAGCACGAATATAGATGCGTTATTGGAGCGTGTAGATAAGCTCGAGAAAGAACTGGAAGAAGTGAAGAGGAAAGTTGGGAGGTGATATGAATGGCAGGTATAGGCAGAGGAGGTGGTGGACGAGGTCGAATGCCCGGTGGACGTGGACTTGGACCCGGCGGTGAGTGTAGGTGCCCGAGCTGTGGAACAACAGTACCCCATCAGCGTGGTGTGCCATGCTACCAGCAGACATGCCCCAAGTGTGGGGCGAGGATGATAAGACCATGAAATTTACGATAAAAGTGTAAAAGGAGGTGATAGATATGCCAAGAGGATGGAGAAACATGTATTACGCGACTGGATTGCCTGGATGGATGCGATTTGGCTATTCGCCTGGCTGGGGAGGAATGCCACCAGGAGCACAGTATCTGAGCCAGACCGGGCAGATGCCGCAGTTTACTTCATGGATGCAGCAGCGGGCGCAACAG
Organism: Candidatus Syntrophoarchaeum caldarius; assembly: GCA_001766815.1. Taxonomy (NCBI): domain Archaea; kingdom Methanobacteriati; phylum Halobacteriota; class Candidatus Syntropharchaeia; order Candidatus Syntropharchaeales; genus Candidatus Syntropharchaeum; species Candidatus Syntropharchaeum caldarium. The sequence continues at coordinate 273,932 of LYOS01000003.1, read as the reverse complement.
GCTCCAATGGGAGCACCTGCAGGTATGACGAAGGAGCAGGAGATCCAGATGCTTGAGGCGCAGCTTGATCAGATAAAGCGAAGACTGGAAGAGCTTAAGAGGTAAGGTTTAAGTGAGCCTAAGCTCTTTTTATTTTTTTGTGTGATGATACCATGACAGCCAAAGCCTCAACACTCGATGAGATCGCAGATGAGATACAACGATCGATCATCGAAGATGCACTCAAGGAATTCAGTGAGCGCGTCGTTGAGGAAGCCATCAACCCGAGGAACGTGGGCAGGATCGAGAGCCCTGATGGAGAAGGAACGATAACAGGTTCATGCGGTGATACGGTAGCGATATCCCTTAAGGTCGATCATGACAGGATCATCGATATCAGGTTCCTTACAGATGGATGTGGTCCCACGATCGCATCTGCTTCCGTATTAACCCAGCTTGTAAAAGGTAAAACGATCGAGGAGGCATCCAGAATCGAGGATCAGGATATCATGCAGGTTCTGGAGGAGTTGCCAGAGGACCATCTCCACTGCCCGGTTCTCGCGGTAAACACACTGAAAGAAGCGATAGAAGATTACAGGAGGAGGAGCGTTGAAGATTGAACCGATCGGAATAATCCACACACCCTATAAGACCTCATCCGAGTGTCCACACCAGACTGCAAGATCAAATGCCATCTGTGAGGTTGAGGTCTTCGATGAGTTTGAGCCTGGTTTAACCGATATCGAAGGCTTCTCTCACCTGATCCTCCTCTACTGGCTTCATAAATCGGATGGGTATCAGCTTATGGTAACGACCCCATGGGATACAGAAGCGCATGGACTCTTCACGACCCGTTCGCCGAGAAGGCCAAATCCCATAGGCGTCTCTGTCGTGAAGCTTCTTGAACGAGCGGGAAATATATTGAAGGTTGAAGGAGTGGATGTCGTTGATGGTACGCCACTCATTGATATCAAACCATACGTGCCTCAATTTGATGGCGCGGATGAGGTCAAGATCGGATGGTTTGAGAATAAGATACAAGATATACGAGGTGATTTGAGATGAAAGTATGTGTACCAACCTATGAGATGAAGGGACTGGATGATACAGTATGTGAGCACTTCGGAAGGGCACCAACCTTTACAATTCTGGATATAGAGAGTGGCGAAGTTAGAGCCATTCCCAATACGAGCGAGCACTTTGGAGGTATTGGACTTCCACCAGAGGCACTTGCAAAAGAGGGTGTTGAGGTTATGCTCTGTGGCGGACTCGGTCCAAGGGCGATAATGATGTTTGAACAGGCAGGGATCGATGTATTTGTCGGTGCAGCAGGGACGGTACGAGATGCAATCAGGGCATGGCAGGAGGGGCGGCTCTCTGAGGCAACCGATGAAAATGCATGCAGAGAGCACAGGCATTAGATGATCATATCAATTGCGAGCGGGAAGGGCGGAACAGGGAAGACAACGGTTGCAGTCAACCTTGCCCTCTCGCTTGAAAACGAGAATCTTCAACTCCTTGACTGTGATGTTGAAGAGCCAAACGCACACATATTCCTGAATCTAACCGAAAAAGAGGTGAACCCTGTATATACAACGGTTCCAATATTCGATAAACTCAGATGCAACTTCTGCGGGGAATGTTCGAGGTTCTGTCAGTTCAACGCAATATTTGTCATCGGCAAGAACCCAGGGAAGGGCGTGAAGGGGGATGTGATCCACTTTCCAGAACTCTGCCATGGGTGTATGGGCTGTATGCTTGTATGCCCAAGGGATGCGATAAGCGAAGGGCAGCGCATAATCGGTGAGATCGCAAAAGGAAAGGGAGAAGAGGGGATCGATCTTGTTTATGGTACGCTCAATATAGGTGAAGCGATGGCAGTTCCACTTGTCAGGGCTGTTAAGCGTGAGATTAGGGATGAAGGAACAGTCATCATCGATTCACCACCCGGCACATCATGCCCTGTCATCGCATCGGTCAAGGATAGCGATTACTGCATCCTCGTAACAGAACCAACGCCGTTCGGACTCTACGATCTTAAAATCGCAGTAAAAGTCCTGAGAAAACTTGAAATTCCCTTCGGCGTCGTAATCAATCGATCAGGGATCGGGGATAGAGGGGTTTACGATTACTGCAACGATGAGGGAATTGATATTCTGCTTGAGATTCCATACCTGAAGGAGATCGCAGAGAGCTATTCTAAAGGGATTCCATTTATAAAAGTGATTGGTAACTGGCAAAAGCAGTTTCTGGCAATATTCGAGAGGATAAGGTCGGATTATGGGGTAACAAAAGATTTATATTAGGTTAACCTAACTATTTCTGGATGCTCTCAAGAAAGGCAGAAGATTACCTGGAGGCGATCTTAAAGATCACAGAAGAGAGAGGTCATGTCAGAGTAAAGGATATTGCGGTGGCCCTGGGGATTACACCACCAAGCGTCAATGAGATGGTAAAGAAGCTTGACGCGATGGGGTATGTCAATTATAGAAGGTATGATGGTATAATTTTAACAGATAAGGGAGAGGAGATCGCAAGGGTTGTCAAAGAGCGGCACGAGATCATAAGGTCGCTACTTGAGATCCTGCGTGTTCCCTCACGGGTGGCAGACGAGGATGCGTGTGTGATGGAGCATGAACTCCATCCAAAGACGATAGAACAGCTCAAGAACCTCGTAAACTTTGTTAAAACTGCTCCTGACTATCCCGAATGGCTCAGACACTTCGAGGAGTTCTGCAGGACGGGGAAGCATTCGTGCAAGGGTAAAGAGAGCAAAAAATAGGTTTCTGGTATCGAACCTAACTTTTTTAGGGTATCTTTTTTATATACCTAATTCACTACTCACGGTAGTTAGGAATGCCTAAGGAGTGATGAGATGAAGAAGAAGACCCTGAGTGATATGCAGCCTGGTGAGAAGGGGAGAGTCCTTTCAGTTAGCGGTGATAACACGGTTCAGAGGCGGATCAGGGATATGGGGATTGTCCGGGGCACCGAGATCGAGGTTGTGAGAAGAGCGCCTCTTGGCGATCCTGTGGAGTTTCGTCTCAAAGGGTACAACCTCTCGCTTCGAAAGGAGGAGGCAGCGTGCGTCTCTGTGGAGGTTTAGTATGTTTGGGATGAGAGATAGGATCTCTGGTGCAAAGAAGATCCATGAGATAGAGAGGAAGGTGGAACATATCCACGAGGACGTTGAGCATGTACTCAGGTCCCACCCAGCTGATGAAGAGCTCTCTTCGCACCTCAAAGAGATCGATGAGCACCTGCATGAGCTTATCGCAGATAGTAAGAGTCTGGAGTCGGGCGTTCCACTCGGACTCCTCTCTGCAGGCGATGAGGGTGTGATCCTTGGATACTGTGGCGGAAGAGGGGTTGCAAAGAGACTTCTCGAGCTTGGATTCACGCCGTCCTCTAAGGTCAAGGTGATCTCAGGATCTCCAGGGCTTCTCGTTGATGTGAAAGGATCAAGGATTGCGCTCGGTCGTGGTATTGCTATGAAGATACTTGTGGACCTTGATGGCAGGTGAGAAACGGTGATCAGGGTTGCACTCATCGGAAATCCAAATGTCGGAAAGACCGTGATCTTCAACAACCTGACAGGCTCAAGGCAGCATGTTGGAAACTGGCCAGGAGTCACGGTTGAGAAGAAGACAGGCAGGTGCACGCACAACGGAACCGAGATGGAGATTGTGGATCTTCCAGGCACATACAGCCTCGAAGCAGATGCGATAGATGAACGGATTGCAAGAGACTATATTGTCGATGAGAAGCCTGATGTCGTGGTTGATATCGTTGATGCATCGAATATCGAGCGAAATCTGTATCTAACACTTCTCTTGCTGGAGCTTGAGGCAAACGTCGTCGTCGCACTGAACAAGATGGATATTGCAGCTTCAAAGAATTATGAATTTGATATTAAAGAGCTTTCACTCCTTCTTGGTGTGCCTGTTATCCCGACGGTTGCAACGACCCAGAGCGGTATGGGTGAGCTTCGAGATGCAATTCTCAGTGCAGCGGTGAGAAGGGAGAGGCATCGTAAGGTCACGATCGGCTACAGTGACGATATCGAGGCTCGCATCAAGGAGGTTGAGGAGCTGATCCTCACCGATACCTATCTCGCAAATACCTATCCTCCACGATGGCTTGCCATAAAACTCCTTGAGAAGGATGAGAGTGTTATGGCTCGGATAAGCTCGTCACCAAAACGGGATCAGATCCTGGAGGTGGCAGGATGGTAGAGATGAACGCAGATACATTTGCAGAGGAGCGATACAGGGCGATAGATCGCATCCTCCATGCCTCGCTAGCTGGACGCAGGGATCACGCACTCACCACATCAGACCTCCTCGACCGCGTATTTCTCCACAAGAGACTCGGGATACCCGTCTTTTTGACTCTCATGTGGGCAACATTCCAGTTTGCCTTCACAGTCTCAGAGCCGTTCATGGTTATGCTCGAACGCATATTCGGATGGCTTGGAGGACTCTTAGGAGAGCCCACTACACCACTTATATCGCTTTGGGCTGACGGGATCTGCGGAGGACTTGGATTCGTACTGGTCTTCATCTTCCCGATCATGTTCCTCTTCATCGCACTCGCAATCCTCGAAGACAGCGGGTATCTCCCAAGAGCCGCCTTTGTGATGGATCGGCTGATGTATCGGATCGGGCTTCACGGGAGGTCATTCATACCGATGCTGATGGGCTTCGGCTGCAACCTCCCGGCGATCATGGCAACACGCTCAATCGGAGACGAGAAGGATCGGCTGATAACGATTCTCATAAACCCTCTGATGTCATGCGGTGCAAGGCTCCCGGTCTATGTCCTCATCGCAGGTGCACTCTTTGGCACGTACGCAGGGAGTGCGATCTTCTCGATGTACGTCCTCGGAATCGTGCTCGCAATACTGATGGCACTTCTCTTCAGACGATTCATACGAGGCCTCAGAGGAAAGCCAGCCCCTTTCATCATGGAACTTCCACCATACGCCAGACCCGCTATAAAGAGCGTCTTACTTTACATGTGGTCAAGGGCAGTGGTATTCCTGAAAAAAGCTGGAACAATCCTCCTCGGTGGCGCACTCGTCCTCTGGTTCATGGCATCATTCCCATGGGGCAGAGAGATCGAATCAAGCTATGCAGGGATGCTCGGACACACACTTGAACCACTCCTTGCACCACTCGGATTTGACTGGATGGCAGCAATCGCACTCTTCTTCGGCTTCCTCGCAAAGGAGATCGTTGTCGAGACATTCGGAATCCTCTACGGTGTCGGAGGCGAAGACGCAATCACAGGCGCAGTTGCAGCCCACATGACACCCGTAACAGGACTCGCATTCATGGCGTTCACACTGATCTACCTCCCATGCCTTGCAACGCTTGGAATAGTCAGAGCAGAGACAGGTTCATGGAAGTGGACAGGGTTCATGGTGCTATACCAGCTCGTGCTTGCATACATCGTTGCAGGAATAATCGTTCTCACTGGAAACTTCATAACAGGGGTGTTGTAAAATGAATCTTAAAAATATAGGTCTCTATTCGGCTTTGATCGGAGGAATAACCGCAATAATCGGCGTACTCGAGGTCATATTCGTCTTCACAGGGACCGACTCCTGGATACCAGCAGACCTCTTCGGAGGATTCGCACTCCTCGTAATCGCAGCAGTCTACCTCTCAGGAATCGGCGAGCTTCTATCAAAGCGAGAAGAAGGGCTATCGTTCGTTCTCGTTGGATCGATCCTCACCGGTGTCTTTGGTATACTCTACATCCTGATCATGGGCGCAGACTATCTGATGTACCTCCTCGGCGAGGCTGATGAGTTCCTGATCCTCGATGAGGTTAGACCTGAAATTCTGCTTTTGGTGGCGGTGCTTCCTGTGATCGTATACTTTATCAGGGTGCGAAGCTACGAAAGCTAAAACAATGCGGGGGACGAGATTTGAACTCGCGAACTCCTACGAGACAGGGTCCTAAGCCCTGCGCCTTTGACCTGGCTTGGCAACCCCCGCACCAACGAACCTGTTTTGCTTATTTGCCCTCAAGTGCCATTATCGCCTCGACAAGATCCCCGTTCGCACGCTCCAGGGCTTCTTTTGCCATCTCCCTCGATGCACCTGTTTTTTCCATAACAAGTTCAATATCCTCATCACTCACCACAGACGCTGTAGTTCGCTCTTCTGGTGTTCCAACAACCTGGTAGAGCGTTGTACCCTGCGCATTCATCACCGTCACAACCGCATCAGGAAAGACCAGTTCATGATCTTTCATTCGGATAATAACCTCCTGGACATCTTCAAGCTCGTTGAGCGAGATTCCCATCTGTTTCATCATCTGTTTCATTTTTTTGGGATTAACACCCGCCATTCCTGGAAACATATTACTCAATTACCTCCTGTTCCAGATCTAACATCAACCGCCACACCTCGCATGAACGAAGTGATCTCACATGCCGAGAGAAGCGCCTTCCCGGTTCCAATCAGATTATCGAACCGATCAACGATCAGCACCTCATCAAACGGGCGAATCGCATCATCTACCGCAACGACATGCTTTGCAAATGCGCTCCTGCCGTCACGAACAAACGGTACAGCCTCGTCCGCAACAACAACTCGCATCTTCGGATATGGCAGATAGCGATGCAATCTCCTCGCACCCTCAATACCTAAAGTGAATAGTCCATCAGTCTTAAGTGTTGCTATTCGCTCATTATCGTAGAAGAGCTGGCGTATTCGCTTTGTCCTTGAGTAACGGATCTCAGGCTCAGAGGGAAAGAGTGCAAGACCAGCGCCTCTACCAAATTGATAATTTGCTATAACCCGTACTCTCTTCCAATCGTCCCTCATTCAGACCTCGTTTTATCTCTTTAATCGTCTCGTTCAGGTTTTCTCTATTATCAAACGCCTCTATCATGGCCAGTAGATCTTTCTTTGGCACGGCGTTCTCGGTAAGCACTTTTGCACATGCGATCATATTTGGCATCGCACGGATCACATTATCGATGATCGAGATCTGCGCCATCCTGGATGTACGTGAGAAAGGATTAATATCGATCGCGATCACAATCTTTCCCATCCTGACAAGTGATTCACAGCGATCACCATCTTCAAGCGGTACAAGCACTGCATCTGCGCTAAATATTCCTTTCTTTGAGACTTTGGCCCGTTCACTTGTGAGACCGGGTATCTTCTCATCAGGCTCTAAACCAAGCACATCCTCTGCACCTAATCGCTCAAGATGATCTTTTATCCTTGCAATTCGTTCTTCTGTCCTGTGAAACAGGTTTATCTCGATCTTTGCTCCGATAAGTTCCGCGAGTTCAATCGTCTCCTCTGGTACAAGGGCTGCGGTATTGCCATTCACAGATATTACAGGGTTTTTTGCGGTTAAAAGAGTGGCAACTGCTGCGTCTTCAGCCTTTAGCGCAGTTGGAAGTGTCTTCTCGCCGATCAGATAATCGATAGCCTCGCCTCTGCCGTGTGCGATAAGTCCCTGTCTGCTTGTAATCCCTAACTCAACGCATCTTGTGATCGTTTCTCGCAGTGAGAGTGATTCATAGCGAGGATGGTCTCTGGGGATCTCTGTCATGCGATGAGTAGATGTATTATCAGGTAGATAAAGTTATTCATGCTCAGAAGATAAGATCTCAAGAACTTTCATATACCCCGCTCCTTTTCTCAGGATTCTCTTTGAAACAGGATCCACAACCGTCGAGGAGACTCCTATCCTGCATCTTCCACCATTAACAATTAAATCTGCTTCAATCTCAACCTCCTCAGGAGCAATCGGATCTTTCTTACCCGAGATATTCGCACTCGTTGAGGTGATTGGACCCACGGATTCGATTATCGCAAGCGCTTTTTCGTGATCTGGAAATCTGATACCGATGAGATCTGAACCTGCACTCAAACGATCTGGTACAACCGGCCTCTTCTTAAGAAGCACTGTAACAGGTCCTGGCAGGATCTTCTCGATGATCTTACGCATCGATTCATCGAGATAGGCCACCTCATCGATCATATCATAACTCGAAACAGCAATGGATACTGGTTTTGAGAATAATCTCCCTTTGATCACATAGATCCTCTCTATACCCTCCTTTTTGTATATACTCGCGCCAAGACCATAGACCGTCTCTGTTGGGTAGACGATGACCCCACCTGATTTAAGGGTGGAAATCGCATCCTCAACAGTCCCTTGCCTCACCAAGCACCACCTCGATACAATCTCTGAAACTCCCAAAGACCGCTTCTGCCTGACACATCGTGGGTATGTAGTTCAATGCCTTGCCAGAGTCGGTCATAATGCAATCAAACCTGTCACATGCAGGAGATACAATCATGCAGGTATCAGAGATGACTTTTGCCCCGGATGATTCTATCACTCCGACAAGATCTGCTCGCTTACCTTTAAGATACCTCGATACACACAACCACAGCTCTCGTTTGACCTTTCTACCACGAAGGAGTTCTGCTGCAAGCTCAAGCTCATCTATCGAGAGATGAGGGCACCCAAGTGCTACAAGATCGGGTTCAGACGATCCGTCATAGACAGAACGAATCTCGCCTTCCTCAACCACGATCTTCTCTTCTGGCACCTCAAAACGATCTGCTTCGGGTGTTCTCCCCTTCACATGATACAGGGCAACCGCACCACTCGCAGCAAGTGCAGCACCAAGGCTCTTGAGGTCATCATCTGATGGTTTTGTCGAGGGTGCAAACTCAAAGATTGGGACACAATCACCGATAACCTTTCCAATCACATATCCAAGCGCCCCGAAGTCAGAGCCTGTTAGTGTGAAAGGCACCTCGATCCCAATTGTTGGAACTCGGTTCTCATCAAGGTGATATCCATAATATGGCGTCTTTCCGAGCAGTGCCGATGCAAGGGCAGATATCCCACTCTCTCGATTGGTCCTTGCTCCAATCACCGAATTTGCAAACGAGATTGCAGAGGACTCAGACCATGCAAGGTGGTCGCCCAGGCAGGGCATACTATCTTCAAGATAATACGGTGTACAGGTACACTCAATCCTTATCCCCATTCGCCTGTAAACATTGAGTATCTCGATCTGCTTCCTGTAGAAATCCTCGCTTATGCCCATCTCCCGCCATCTTTCCCGATCCATGCCCATTGGATTGAGTATCGATGGGACAACAACCTGTGCATCGATATCTTCGATCCATTCAAGCCCCGCATCCCCGATCGTCTTGTACGAGACACCTGCAATCTGCACACTTTTTATCGGGATCAGGTACTCTGCATCATAGATCTTTCCAAGTGTTACGAGGATCTCCATCATCTTCTGGAGACTATCTCCACTCTCGCCATTCAAAATTTGCTCTTCATCCTTCTGGAGGTACATACGTTATGATACAGTCGGCTTATCGATATCAAGAATCCCGATCCCAACAGATGCAAAGTTCTTTATCTTGTCAAGGAAGCGCTCTTTCTTTATGCCACGCAGGCTGTGTTCGAATACATCCTCGATCGTCGAAGCAGGGATAATCTTGACCATATCTTTGTACTTCTCTTCTATCAGGACATCGTCCATGTTTGCTTTTGGAATTATAACTGTCTTGACACCAGCTTTCACCGCTGCCTCGATCTTGTGCGTGACCCCACCAACAGGCAGGACATCACCCCGCACAGAGAGCGATCCTGTCATCGCAACACGCTGATCCACAGGTATATCCTCGAGGGCGGATACAACTGCTGTTGCGATCGATATCGATGCGCTATCACCTTCAACCCCTTCATACGTCCCGATGAACTGGATATGGACGTCTTTGTTTGATATATCCTTTCCTGTGACCTTCTTTATGATCGCAGAGACATTCTGGACAGCCTCTTTCGCAATGTCCTGGAGCATACCTGTTGCGATCACATGCCCTTCTGACTTTGACTGGGTTGGCGTCACTTCTGCGAGAATCGGGAGCATCACCCCTGAATCGCCTATTACAGCAAGACCATTGACTCGCCCAATCTCTTCGCCTTCATTCTTGAAGAATTTGTAGTCCCTGCGGTGTTCAAGATACTGGTCTGCAAGCTGCTGCTCCACAGATCGTGCCATCGACTTTGCTCGAAGCACATGCTCTGCTGTTGTGATCTTTGCCCCCTCAGCTGTTGCTATATCACCTGCAACCCTGACAAGGCCTCCAAGATCCCTCAATATCAGGGAGAGCTTGTTCTTGCGACCTGTCCTGCGCTTTGCTTCTCGTATGATCTCTGCTACAGCACTTTTATCAAAGGGTGGGATCTTACCATCTTTCTTGACCTCCTGGGCGACAAACCTCACAAGCTTCTGGCGGTTCTCAGGTGTATCATCCATTGTATCCCGCATATAGATCTCATATCCGTAACCCTTGATCCTTGAACGAAGTGCGGGGTGCATCCCTGCCATCGCGTCGAGGTTGCCCGCTGCAACCATGATAAAATCACATGGCACAGGATCTGTCTTTACCATCGCGCCGGAACTTCGCTCGGATTGCCCTGTTATCGCGTATTCTTTCTCCTGTAGTGCCGTTAGAAGCTGCTGCTGGGATTCAATTCGCAGGGTATTTATCTCGTCGATGAAGAGTACGCCTTTATGCGACTTATGGATCGCACCAGCCTCAACCCTCTCATGTGATGGTGTCTCAAGTCCACCGGACTGGAACGGATCGTGCCTCACATCACCCAACAGTGCGCCTGCATGTGCACCTGTCGCATCAGTGAACGGTGCCCTCTCTTTATCGCTATTTGATACGAGCAGCTTTGGAACGAGCATATCTTCACGGGGCATGATATACTTGAGCGCCATGAAGATCATTGCAGCTGCGATAATTCCCCAGATGAACTGCCCAACCAGGGTTGCATAGATCACGATCGAGAATATAATGAGTATCAGGAGTGTATTTCTCGCCTGTGCACGCCGCCTCGCCTCCTCTTTCTGAATTGTCACAATTTCCTTACCTTTTCCAGCAGGAAGTACCCTGATCTTTGGGTTGTTTGCATCCTCAAGGTTATGATAGACGAGGACATCCTGGAGCTCCTCTTTTGGCAGAAGCTCAGCCATTGCGCGCGCCAGCATCGACTTTCCTGTACCGGGTGTTCCGATCATCATCACATGCCGCCGCTGGGTCGCTGCTTTCTTTATGATCTCTACCGCATGCTCTTGCCCGATCACCTGGTCGATGAGAGACTTGGGCACTTCTATATCATCAGTGCTCTCAAACTCACATCCACCAAGAAGATCATCATTTTCTATAACAGGTTCCTCTTCAATTTTTTCTGTCATACTACCTCTTTAAGATTTAATTATCATCGTAACCTATATACCTTTCTCTTGTGTAAGGTATATAACCCATAGATAGCAGATAAGAGATGGATGAATCTGATGGTGGTGGTCGTATATCATCAAAGGCAAATAAAGTGAATATCACCGCATGCAGCGGGCTTAATTATGTTGGTGAACTGGGGAGGCGGGCTGTCATCAAAGTGTGTGATGAGACCCGCGAAGACGTTACCGAACTCATCTCGATCGGGGGATTTGGAAAGGCGTATATGTACAATGATACAACCGTTCTAAAACACGGTGTAAAACCGATAAAAAAGCACAAGACGATTGCTGTTGACGGTTGTACACTGAACTGTGCCACTGAGATGTTAAAGTTCATGGGAGTTCCACCGGTAGAATCGATCCAGGTGATCGGGATTGTCAAGGGTGAGACATCAAGAAGGGTGAGCAACATAACAGAGGAAGAAGTTGATCTGGTCAGGGAAAAAATTGAAGCGGCTGTTGATAGATTACTGGAGGAAGCGACATCGGGCTGATTAAGTTTTCAGATGAAGAACTTGGAAGACTACGATACATCGAGCGATGGACTGTATACACATCCCTACTTGGTGTTGCAGCAGGGATCGCTGCCCTGATCTTCGAATACTTACTCAACATATCAATCATTTTTTTCCGCGAGGGGCTTACCGCCATCATACCTTTCGCTATAATTCCTGCAATAGGAGGGTTGATCGGTAGTATAATTGTCTATCGATTTGCCCCAGAAGCAGGGGGTGAGGGAATTGACACCGCGATATCAGCGTTCCACCAATCGAGGGGTATAATTCCTGGAAAGGTTCCGGTCGTCAAGGCGATCGCATCTGCCATAACGATAGGTTCTGGTGGGAGTGCAGGCAGAGAGGGACCAATCGCACAGATCGCTGGTGGCGTGGGATCAGTTCTCGCGTCGTATCTCAAGCTCTCTGATCGTGATCGTCGTATAATGATGGTTGCAGGTATATCTGCAGGGATTGCATCCATCTTCAAATCCCCACTTGGGGGAGCGTTATTTGGAATCGAGGTGCTTTACAAACGGGACTTTGAGATGAGTGCAATTGTGCCATCGATCATGTCATCGGTCATCGGCTATGCAGTATTCGCCAATTTTACAGGTCCAGGGCCTGTATTTATCACCTCTGAATGCCTCTTTGAGAGACCAATTGAACTCGTCTTCTATGGGCTACTGGGGCTTACCTGTGCCATCTGTGGAATATTCTATGTCTGGTTTTTCTATTCGGTGCGAGACAAATTTTTCATGAGATTGAGGATTCCAGATTACTTTAAACCTGCAATTGGAGGTGTGGGGGTAGGAGTTTTAATATTACTATTCCCCGACCTTATTTCTGGAATTATAGGTCCAGGATATAAGGCACTTCAGGATGCACTATTTGGTAACCTTGCGGTTTCTGCGATGATCATTCTCATATTTGCAAAGATTCTTGCCACCTCCTTCACCGTAGGTTCTGGTGGATCAGGAGGGGTATTCGCTCCATCGATCGTAATCGGTGGTATGATAGGAGGTGTGGTGGGCGAGCTGTCCCATACTTTATTCCCGCATATTGTCACAAATCCTTCCTGCTTTGTCCTTGTTGGGATGGGTTCCTTCTTTGGGGGTGTTGCAAAGGTCCCAATCGCTGCGATTATAATGATCTCAGAGATGACGGGAAGCTATGCACTTCTCGCCCCATTGATGCTTGCAAATGCTACTGTTTATGCGTTTACAGAAAGATGGACGATATATGAGAGCCAGGTATCAACCAGGATGAGGTCTCCTGTTCACAGGAAGGAGCTACTTGTAGACGTGCTTGAGAGCATAATGGTTAAGGATGCGATGAACCCCAGCCCACTTACCGTCTCCCCTGATGATGATCTGAAGCATGTTTATGATTTAATGGAGAAGACGGGACATATGGGTTATCCTGTTGTAAAAGATGATAAACTCCAGGGAATAGTCACAATAAAAGACCTTGAAAAAGTTCCTTCAGAAGAATGGGATGAGAAGCGCGTCAAGGATGTTGCGACCACTGCACTTCTTACCGTCACCCCAGATGATATGCTGGAAGATGCACTGCACTGGCTTGTCATGCGTGATATTGGCAGGCTTCCTGTTGTTGATCGGGATGATTCGAAAAAACTTGTTGGTATTCTCACAAGATCTGATATTGCAAGAGCGCATGTAAAGGCGATGGCAGGGGATGTACTTACAGCACGGGGAAAGCGTGGAGTTAAAGGATTATTGATTCATGGAACAAGAATCTTTGAGGTACCTATACCTCTTCACCACCGGCTGATCGGAAAAAAACTTGCAGAGCTTAGTCTACCAGCAGGTATCATCGTGGCAATATTGAGGAGTGATGGCGTCATTATACCAACAGGTGATACTGTTATCGAAGCAGGTGATCGTCTTGTCATATTCTCTCACGATGACCGGGTGGATGGAATAAAGAGATATCTTGGGTCATAGCAGCCTGTGCAGGGTGCTAATAGAGAGCTTGAGGAAAGCAAAAGTTTTTAATATTAACAGCACCGACTAATCTTCGCTATTAAAAATTAAAAAGGGTGATTTTATGCGAGACGTGGCAATAATAGGTATGGGACATACCAAATTTGGAAAACATAAGGATAAAAATGTTGTGGAACTTTTTGGTGAAGCTGCTATCGAGGCGATGGATGAGGCAGGCGTTGATAAAAAAGATATAGAAGCTCTCTTTGCTGGTTTTTACTTCCCTGCAGGCGATGGGATCATGAATATCGCTCCATCACTGGCAACAGAAATTGGCCTTGAGAACGTACCGTCATCCAGGTTTGAAGGAGCATGTGCCAGTGCCACAGTTGCGTTCAGGGATGCCTATATATGGGTTGCATCAGGTATGTATGATATGGTCATTGTTGGCGGGGCTGAGCGCGCACTCATAAAGGGAACCGAGTTCTCGACAAGAACTTTCAATATGAGCACCGACAGATACGAGAGCGATGCCGGTCTAACCTTCCCAGGCGTCTTTGCAATGTCCACCATTCTCTATTCCAGGATGTATGATCTTCCACTCGATGAATTGAGAGAAAATATGGCATACATCTCAATGCAGAATCACAAACACGGTGCACTCAATCCACATGCACAGTTCTATGGCAAGATGGGAAATTTAACCCTCGATAAAGTCCTGGAATCGGCGGTTGTCTGCTATCCACTCACGCTTCTTGATTGTTGCCCATTCACCGATGGCGGGGCTGCGGCGGTAATCTGTTCTGCTGATATCGCGAGAAAGTACACCGATGAACCGATCTACATCCTGGGTACAGGGCAGGCATCAGGAGGAGCACTCGGTCGTCAGGAGGATTTCACAAAGCCAGTTCCAAGAGTAAAATCTGCAAGAATGGCATTCAAACAGGCAGGCTTAAGCCCCAATGATATTCAGTATGCAGAGGTCCACGACTGCTTCACGATCGCACAGATCATACTGATGGAAGCGATCGGATTCTATGAGTGGGGAGAGGGATACAAAGCATGTAAGGAGGGTGATTTCGAGATCGGTGGAAAGATCCCGACCAACATGTCAGGTGGTCTGCTTGGAAAAGGACATCCGCTCGGAGCAACAGGTATCTCCCAGATCTATGGTGTTGTTGAACAGATGAAGGGTAAGGCACCAAAAGGAAATCAGATTGATCCTCTACCTGAGATTGGTATGACCGACAATCTTGGTGGGGATTTTGGAACGCTTGCACACATCATACTTGGAAGATCGAGAAGGAGTAAGTGAGAGGAGGTGAAAGGAATGGCAGGATTAGAACTCGAAGAGATCGAGAAAGAGATGGCAGCAGCCTTTAAGTATGTGCTTACAGCGGAAGATTACAAGAATGCGCTGCTTGAGAATAAACTCATGGGCCTGAAATGTGACGATTGTGGGGCGATAACCTGTCCCCCTATGGCTGTATGCCAGAAATGCGGAAGCAAGAATCTCAAATCAATAGAACTGAGTGGAAAAGGCGAAATTATGACGTTTACCACGATAACCGTCCCCCCTCAGGGGTTTGAAGGGCCATATATCTGCTGCCTCGTAAAGACTGTGGAGGGTCCCTGGGTTCCAGGACGATTGAACTATGGTGTTGATGAGGCACAGAATGATGGAATGTCACTTGTTGGGAGAAAAGTGGTTCTTGAGAAGGGTGTTGCAATACCTGGCGATGATTTTACAGTTGGTGAGCACGTTTTTCCACTCTTCAAGCTTGAGTGAGAGGTGTGACCATGGTTGTGAAGGATATAAAAAGGGTTTTGGTGCTTGGCATCGGTGTGATGGGGAACGGGATTGTTCAGAGCTGTGCAAGTGCGGGCTATGATGTCACCGTGGTTGATGTCAGCGATGAGATCCTTGAACGAGGGCTCTCCAACATCAAAAAGAGTCTTGGACGATTTGTTAAGTCAGGAAAGATGACACAGGATGAGGCTGATGCAATCTTTAACCGGATTACGCCAACCTTGAATCTCGAAGAGGCTGCAAAAGCTGCAGATTATGTCATCGAAGCAGTTACAGAAAAACTCGAGATCAAAGAAGAAATATTCAGGAAACTGGATGAAAACTGCAGAGAAGGCGTGATACTTGGAAGCAACACATCCACACTTCCGATTGCGGCACTCGGTGCAGTAACTGAGAGACCAGAACTTGTCATAGGGACTCACTTCATGAATCCGCCACCCCTGATGAAGGGCGTTGAGATCATACGCTCTATTGCCACAAGCGATGAGACGACCGAGATTACAAATAAGTTCATTGAGTCACTCGGGAAGGTGCCGATTGTTGTGAAGGACTCACCAGGATTTATAACAAACCGCCTGCTTTTCATACTCCTGAACGAGGCCGCTCGCACCCATGCGGAAGGGCTCTCTGGTATAGAGGATGCGGACACACTCCTGAAGCTCTGTTTCAACTGGCCAATGGGTCCATTCGAGCTGATGGATCTGATCGGACTGGACACCTGTGTTTTTGTCCTGGATTCGATCTATAAAGAGACAGGTAATCCAACATACGCTCCTGCTCCAATTCTGAGGGAGTACATGAGATCGGGTTGGCTTGGCAGAAAGAGTGGCCGAGGCTGGTATGATTATTCAAAGTAGTTCTAAGGTGATGTAGATGGAAAATATAATTTTTGAAAAGGCAGATGGTGTGGCAACGATAACGCTTAACCGTCCAAAGGCACTGAATGCACTTAACACAGCGTTAATGACAGAGCTTAGAGCAGCGGTTCAGGATGCAAATGAGGATGAGCTGATCAGGGTTATCGTGATCACAGGTTCAGGAGATAAAGCATTCTGTGCAGGTGCAGATATACCGGAGATCCAGACAAAGAGTCCCATAGAGGCTCGCAACTGGTCGATATGGCTTCAATCGATAACAAAAGAGATTGAGGCATCTCAGACCCCGGTCATCGCAAGGATCAATGGATTCTGTCTTGGTGGTGGTCTCGAACTTGCGATGTCATGTGACTTCAGGATCGCATCCGATAAGTCGAAGTTTGGGCAGCCAGAGATTAATCTCGGACTGATTCCAGGTGCAGGTGGTACCCAGCGATTGACGCGGCTTGTTGGAAGGACAAAGTCGATGGAGATTAATATGCTCGGTCAGGGGGCGCTCATTGATGCAGCAGAGGCAGCAAGGCTGAACCTCATAAACTGTGCGGTCCCCGAGGATGAACTTGACGCCAAGGTTGATGAATATATCAACAAGATCAAGAAGCTCAGTGCGGTTACGATTGGACTGATCAAGCTTACGGTCAACAAAGGAATAGAGATGGATCTCGATCGTGGGCTGTATTATGAGGCAGAAGCCTTTGGAAGTGCGGTCTCGACAGAAGATTTCAAAGAAGGGACGAGTGCGTTCCTTGAGAAGCGAAAACCCGAATTTAAGAACAGGTGATAAAACATGGAAAGTTTTCCCTGGTGGACTGAAGAGCAGATAAAGCTTGCAAAAGAGATCGAAGAGTTCGTTGATGAGATAAGGCCTGATGCAGAACGAGCGCTCTGGAGGCGAGAATACCCCCACGATATAATGAAGAAGATCGGAAAAGAGGGGTACTTTGGAGTTGACGTTCCTGAAAAATACGGTGGACAGAACCTTGGATTGACAGGGGCGTGCATCGTTGCTGAAGCGCTGAACAGACTCCCCTCTGTTGGACTTACATACATCGTCAGTATGCTGGGTGGTAATCATCAGCTACACCTCTATGGTACTGAAGAACAACAAGAGAAATGGTTCCCCGATATTGCAAAGGGACAGCTTGGTGCAGTATGCATCACAGAGCCGTTTGTTGGTTCGGATGCAGCAGCAACAGCGACAACAGCCGTAAAAGAGGGCGATAAGTACATCATTAATGGTAAAAAGCGTTTCATCTCCAACGCAGGCGTGGCAGAACGGTACATGGTATATACCAGGACGAGCGATGATCCGGCAGATAAAAAGAAGTACAAACATCTAACGGGATTTCTGATCAAGAAAGGTATACCCGGATTTACGCTTGAGAAGATAAATGATCTGATCGGTTTCTGCATGGTACCAAATGGAGTTCTGAGCCTTGACGGGGTTGAGGTCACTGATGAGAACATGGTCGGTAATGTAGGTGATGGCTGGATGGCGATGATGTCCGGGCTCAACTACGAACGAACGATCGGATCATCAATGCTTGTCGGTATGCTTGGAGAATGTCTGAAACAGCCTGTATGGTATATGGAACGTCGAGTTCAGTTCGGCAAAAAGACGTCTGATCTTCCAACAAATCAGGCAAAGGTAGCAGATATTATCAAGGATCTGAAGCTTGCAAGGCTAATGCTCTACCATACCGCACACCTCATCGATCTCGGCAAAGAGCCCGCCACAGAGAGCGCTATCACCAAGATGTTCATCTCAGATGCGACATTCAACTGTGCCAAAGAAGCCATACAACTTATGGGTGGCGATGGACTCACGAAGTTCTATCCAGTCGAATGGAACCTCAGAGATGCAAAGATCCACCAGATTACGATGGGTACAAACGAGATCATGAAATCGATCATATACAGAGCAGGTCTTGCTGAGATGCGGAACGATCTCAAGGTCGTACACAAGCGTGTGATGGATGAGGAGCTTGGCGTAGCCATTTCAACGCTCAGATCTGGAGATAAGTCACCGATTGACGAGGAAAAGCTACTCAAAGTCCTTGCTGAGGACTACCGTGCCAACCCAGGTCTCCACATGTCAAGAGATGATATAAAAGCAGAGTTCGATGTCGACGATGAAAAACTCGATGAAATCCTGATTTCACTGGAAGAGAAGGGTCTTGTAGATCTCTACAGAGATAGACGAAAAGGTATCCAGCTTGTTAAGGCAACATACGATGCGCTGCGAAAAACAAATCCACCAGAACACTATAGATGGTTCCCTGACTGGTACAGGGACGAGGATAAGTTTTAGTATGGAATTAATCGAGGCGATAAAAGGGCGAAGGAGCATCAGGAAATACACAGATGAGCCAGTCACAGATGAGGAATTAGCCTTCATCTTTGAGGCAGCGCGCTGGGCACCCTCTTGGGCAAATACACAGTGCTGGGCATTCATTGTTGTACGTGATCCAGCAACCAGGGAAAAGCTGGGAGAAACGCTCACGACAAAGAACCCTGCAAGGAAGGCTTTTACACAGGCACCTGTCGTAATTGTTGCATGTGCAGAGAAGGGAAAGTCGGGTTACTATGATAACAAACCAGCGACAGAACGCGGGGAGAGCTGGTTCATGTTTGATGTGGCCCTTGCAACCCATAACCTGATGCTTGCTGCTTACTCGATCGGTCTTGGGACAGTTCATGTCGGGTTATTTGACTACAGTGCAGCCGAAGAACTCCTTGAAGTTCCACCTGAATACACCGTGGTTGAACTGATCCCACTCGGACACCCCGCTCATGAAGGTAAAGCACCACCGCGAAAAGAGGTCAGCGAGTTTGTATTCTACGAAAGACTTGGGGAAAGTACCAGCTGAAAAACGTAAAAAAAGAACAGATCGAGGGGATTTAAAAAAACAGTCCCCCTCACGATTTTTTAACTTATGCACTTGAAATCGGTTTCAATCGTGTAGTTTGTGCAGTGCCCTCTAACAGGGTGCAACAGTGCAGATCATTCCGTTTGTATAGAACTTTTTATAAAATGAAGACAGATGTAAAGTTATGACCCTGAAGCGTGAGGATATTTTGATAGAGGCGCTGCCTTACATCCAGAAGTTTCATAAATCGGTGATGGTTCTCAAAGTGGGTGGCGAGGTGCTTGTTGATGATATATTGATGGACAGTCTTGTTCAGGATATCGTGCTCTTGCGATATGTTGGGATTAAACCTGTGCTTGTTCATGGTGGCGGAAGAGAGATCACAGAAAAGATGGAGCGTTTGGGAAAGAAACCTGCTTTTGTGAAGGGATTGCGTGTCACAGATGATGAGACGCTTGAGATTACGCGAATGGTGCTCGTTGGGAACGTGAATCACAGGCTTGTATCACTGATCGGGAAGCATGGAGCAAAGGGAGTTGGCTTATCTGGGAAGGATGGCAGGTTGATTGAAGCAAGAAAACAGAGTGATGAACTTGGCTGGGTAGGGGATGTTGCCTCGATAAACGCTGAGATCCTTGAGATTACATCCGAAAAAGGCTACATTCCGGTCGTCTCCCCTATCGGCGTGGATCGTGAGGGAAACAGCCTGAACATCAATGCAGATATCGCAGCAGGAGAGATCGCAGCAGCACTTTCTGCAGAGCGCCTTCTGATCTTAACAGATGTCAACGGCGTTCTGAAAGATGTCAACGATCCTGAGAGCCTGATCCCAAAACTAACACCAGATGATGTCTTTAACCTGATCAATACCGGCGTGATCGAGAAGGGTATGATCCCGAAGGTGAATGCAGCCTTACATGCGGTCGCAGCAGGGGTAAAATGTCATATCATAAATGGAAAAAGGCCACACTCGATCTTGCTTGAACTGTTCACAGATCAGGGTGTTGGAACGATGATAGAGGGGGTAAAAAAATGAAACTCGATGAGCTTGATCGAAAGATCCTGATGGCTATGCAGCAAAACGGGAGACTATCCTTCAGGAAGATCGCGACGCAGATCGGCACAACAACTGCTACGGTGAGCGAGCGTGTGCGGCGTCTGGAAGAGAGCGGGGTTCTCAAGGGATACACCGTTGTTCTTGATCATACGATTCTGGGGGTTAACACGATGATAAGCCTCGTTGAGGTTGGATCCGAATACGACCCAAGAGATGTTGCGTTAAGGATCAAAGAACTTGATGGAGTCTGCTGCATCTACCAGGTCACAGGCGACGTTGATCTTATTGTAAAGTCGAAGTGTTTTGGGCAGGGCGAGGAGTGTGCCACATACCTTGGTAAGCTCAATCAGATTGAGGGGGTCACACGAGTCAAGAGCCACATGGTGCTTCGGATATTAAAAGAAGAGTCTACAGTTGATCTTGACCTTCAGTATTGAAATAGCGCAAAAAAGAAAAGAAAAACCGGGATTACCCGGCACTCAGAGAAGCAGGTCCATCTCTGAAGGATCTACTGCGAGGTTCAATATCTTCACTGCACCTGCAGCCTCTATGATTTTCTTCAGGTTGCCTGTCTTCTTCCTTGATGCGAGCTTTCTGACAAGCTCAATCTTGTCGTCTGCCATCGCCTTGGTCTCGATCACACCAGCCTTCTTTGCATCATCGATAAGCTTCTTACCGGTCTCACTCCTGATTATAACTGTATTCCAGCCTGCTTCCGCACCAATCGAACCGACAGATATATCTCCAAGCTCTGCTGCAAAGTCATAGCAGAAAGTGCAACCCTCACGCATGCAGGACTTCATGGCTGAGATCTTCTCGGTTATCTCACCACCATCGGTGAAGATCTTGAACTTACCCTCGCCGATATCGAACTTCTTGACGTCGTCAATCTTTACCCCAAGTTCACCAAGTTTTGCAAGCAGCAGATCCCGATCGAATGTCTCGGTACAGAGTAGTCCGATCACATACTTGACCTTGCTGCCGCCAACATCGAAATAATCCGAGAGCTGAATCTTTCGCATCGCCTGAACATGACATGGCAGTCCAACCATCGCGATGCTCTCTTTACCATCAGCTATTGCGTTCGCAACACCGATGATCGTTGGGCACTGTTCATAGTTTGACCCAGCACCTGCAAGAATATCCTCTTTGCTGGTTGCAACAAACGGTTCAGGCTTCCACTTTTCTTCATCTGAGTTCTTTGAGATGCATGCGGCATCGATCTCTCCCTTCTCCATGAGATAGGTGAGAAGTGCTGTCACAACACCACCGTCCTGCCCCTTTTCGTTGATGACTGCATCGCTCGCCTTTGCAGTTATGATCTCGGTGTAATATCCAAGGTCTTTGTCACTCCTCACACCACCAAGAACTTCTTTCTCCATCTCAAGGATGGGCAAAAACGTCCGCGGGCAAAAATCAAAGCATGCACCGTGAAGCTCGTAGCATTTCTCATCAGTCGTTGGAATATCATTCTCATAACGGATGTACTCTGTACAGAATCCGCCACAGGCACCACAGTAACAGCACAGCCCGGTGTATGCGACCTTCGCCTCAAGGTCGTCTATATTTCCCTCTTCTGCAAACTTCATATCATATCCTCCTGTAACTTGAACAGGTCTCAGTCGATGTGGTGGATGCATCCATCCAGACGATCCAGTTCTTACCGACCTTCTTTGTATTGAGCATCTTATCCTGAGAGAGTTCCAGAATATTGGTCTTTGCTGTTGCCCAGCTTACATCAACCTTCCTGGCAATCTCTCCGATCGACATAGGCTCTCCCGCCTCTTTCACTGCCGAGAGTATTTTATCTTTGGTAGATGTCATAGCAGTTATATCGACCTCTGTATTAAGATGCATGTTAACAGTGGTGAGATCAACTATATAAAGATTGCGAAATGATTCTGGTATTAGGCACAATCTCTATCTTAAGAGATCACCATTATTCCTGTATCATCATGACTTCAGGACTTCATCCATACTGCCACTTCGATAACCTTCAAGATCGAGTGTTATGTATGTAAACCCGATCTCTCTCAACCTGGGCACGATCTCTCTACGAAGTTCAAGAACTTTTTTGATATCCTCCTCTATGACCTCTATCCGCCCGATCTTTCCGTGCAATCGCACTCTCACCTGTAAAAATCCCATCTCTTTAATGGTTGATTCTGCCAATTCGATCATCCTGAGGTTCTCTTCTGTAATCTTCTCACCATAAGGTATCCTTGAGGCAAGACAGGCATCAGATGGTTTATTCCAGAGGGTGAGTCCCATGCTTTTTGCGATATTTCTGATATCCTCCTTTGTCAGTCCTGCATCAACAAATGGATGCCATACCCCTTCTTCATCACTTGCCCTGATTCCAGGACGGTGTTCCTCAAAATCAGAGATGTTTACTCCATCTGCTATTGTCTGGATACATTCTCTTTCTGCTATTTCTTTCAGGACCTTTAAATAATTTTTCTTGCAGTAATAACACCTGTTTTTCGGGTTTTTAGAAAAATTAGGATCGTCAAGCTGGGTGATCTCAATGACCTCATATCTTATGCCATGCGTCCTTACAAATTCTCTCGCAGACTCAAGTCCCGATGCAGAGAAGGTTTCGTCGTTTATGATTACAGCTATTACAGAATCCCCAAGCACATCATGTGAAATCTTCAAAAGAACTGCGCTATCAACGCCACCAGAGAATGAGACAACAAGTTGTTTCTTAGCTCTTATACACTCCTTCAAGAGTTTGAGTTTATCCAGGTAATTCATAGATTCTTTCAGCCTCCTTCTTTGCAAGACCCTCTGAGTCTGTTTTTATGATGAACTTTTCGCTTCTGTGAATCGAGACCTCACACATCCCTTCGATATATACCACCTGATGCCAGTGTGATCGCTTTCATAACCACAACCTTTATATATAACAATAGTTATATCTTTTTACCATATAACTATTGTTAGCTAAGAGTCTATATAAAATTGTCGAGGATAGATTAGAATGGGTGAATATAGATTCAATACACAGACGCTACATGCTGGGCAGTCCGTCGATCCAGTAACAAGATCAAGAGCGGTTCCGATTTATCAAACCGTTGCATACAACTTTGAGAGCACAGAACAGGCTGCAAATCTCTTTGCACTGAAAGGACCTGACTTTCCAGGTGAGATATACAGCCGATTTACCAATCCAACATACGAGGTACTGGAAACGAGAGTTGCTGAACTGGAGGGGGGTATCGCAGCAGCAGCGCTTGCATCAGGACAGTCTGCCACACTCCTATCAATCCTGACGATTGCAAATACAGGTGATAATATCACGGCATCAAAGACGCTGTATGGTGGGACGTACACACTCTTTGATGTGACGTTTCCAAAGAAGTTTGGCATAGATGTCAGGTTTGTCGATCCCACACCTGAAAACTTCCAGAATGCGATAGACGCCGGGACAAAAGCACTCTTTGCAGAGACGATCGGAAATCCAAAACTCAATGTGCTTGATGTTGAGGAGGTCGCAAAGGTTGCACACGATGCTGGTGTTCCACTTATAATCGATAATACTTTCGCAACACCATACCTCTGCAGGCCCATCGAGTGGGGTGCAGACATAATCATGCATTCTGCGACGAAGTGGATCGGTGGGCACGGCACATCGCTTGGCGGGCTTGTCGTCGATGCCGGTAACTTTGATTGGGAGAAGGGAGACTTTCCAGAGCTTAAAGAGGATGATCCATCCTACAGGGGCGGCTTGAATTATCTTGATGAGTTTGGGAAGCTTGCATACATCGTAAAGCTAAAATCCAGGTTCACGAGGGATTTAGGACCTGTAATGAGTCCATTCAATGCGTTTCTTATATTGCAGGGGGTCGAGACACTCCCTCTCAGGATGGAGAGACATTCAGCAAACGCACTTGCAGTTGCAGAATTTTTGAATGATCACCCGAGAGTGGAAGAGGTCATATATCCAGGCTTACCCGATCATCCAACCCATGGGCTTGCACACAAATACCTGAATGGCGGATATGGGGGTATGGTCGGTTTCAGGATAAAAGGAGGTCTTAATACTGGTGTTAAGTTCATCGAGTCGCTTAAGCTCTTCTCGCATCTTGCAAATGTCGGAGATGCAAAATCACTTGCGATACACCCTGCAAGTACAACCCATTCACAGCTAAGCCCTGAACAACAGGTTGCAGCAGGAGTGACAGAGGACTTTGTACGGCTCTCTGTCGGGATAGAAGATATTGAAGATATAGTAGAGGATCTGGATCAGGCGTTATGATAATCGACGGTCTTGGATTTGTTGAAACAGAATATTTTGAGTTTGATGAGCTTAAGCTTGAGAACGGAGAGAAACTAAGTCCTGTGAGAATTGCCTATGAGACCTATGGTGAACTGAATGCAGATAGAAACAATGCGATACTGATCTGCCACGCCCTCTCAGGAGATGCGCACGTTGCTGGCTGGCACAGAGGTGATAAATACCCTGGATGGTGGGATGGGATGGTCGGCCCTGGTCGAGCATTCGATACCGAGAAGTACTTTGTGATCTCATCCAACGTCATAGGTGGCTGTAAAGGCTCAACAGGGCCATCATCGATCAATCCTGTGACTGGTAAGCCTTATGGGCTTGAGTTTCCTGTGGTGACAATAAAAGATATGGTGAATGCTCAGAAGAAATTGATCGATCATCTTGGCGTCAGACAGCTTCTGGCAGTTGTGGGGGGATCGATGGGTGGAATGCAGGTTTTACAGTGGGTAGTATCCTATAAAGATTTGGTTAAGACCGCAATCCCGATTGCAACAACCGCACACCTCTCCCCACAGGGTATCGCATTCAATGAGGTCGGGAGACGGGCGATCATGTCTGATCCTGACTGGAATGGTGGGGACTACTATGGAGGTAGAGCACCAGAACGTGGGCTCGCACTCGCAAGGATGATCGGGCATATCACATATCTGAGTGATGAATCGATGCGGGAGAAGTTTGGAAGAGAGCTAAAGAATAGCGAACGATATGGATATGACTTCTCCACTGAGTTTCAGGTCGAGAGTTACCTTCACCACCAAGGCGAATCATTTGTGAAGCGCTTTGATGCAAACTCCTATCTCTATCTCACAAAAGCCATCGATTATTTTGATCTCGCAAACGGTACAACGCTCTTTGATGCCTTCAAAGGTGTGAAAGCACGGTTTCTTGTGATTTCAATCAGCTCTGACTGGCTTTATCCCCCATATCAGTCCAGGGAGATCGTGATGGCATTAACAGCCAATGAGATCGATGTCAGCCATGTCGAGATAAAATCAGGTTATGGTCATGATGCGTTTCTTTTAGAGACTGGGCAGCTGACGCACGTGATAACAAACTCCCTGCAAAAACAGCGTGTGCAGGACCTGATGATAGAACGCGAGCCGCTTGTGATGCATGAAAAAATGCAGATGAAAGAGGCTGCAAAGAGGATGATAGAGGGTGAGTTCACACACTTACCCATTGGTTCAAGAGATGGACGCCTGATAGGGATCATAACTGCATGGGATATCGCAAACGCAGTTGCAAATGGCTATAATCTCGTAGAAGAGATCCTTACAGAAGAGGTCGTAACAGCCTACAGTGATGAATTGATAGGAGCTGCGGCAAAACGGATGGAGAAACATAATGTATCGTCACTTCCTGTTGTAACGACGGATAACCGTGTTGTGGGAATCATAACGAGTGACTGCATAAGCAGGCTGATAGCAGGTGATGAAAGGAGGAACGGGAATCCTGAAACGTGAAGATGAAGAGCTTATCACACTTAAATCACCCACACCGAAATTTACGACCTTGTAACAGAAAGTGGAACACCCTACAAAGAGATTGCACTACTTCACGGAACAGATTGTCTTGACTCATGTCACACTTACCATCGGAACACAGGGAGGACTGGATAAAGGAATAAAGATCTTATTCAGGTCTCATCGAGGATTTATACTCAAACGAGGTTGATTCGGTCGGCGTGCACATCGAGAGCTTCGATGTCAGGGTTCTAAAGCAGGTTGCACCTGCAAAAGCAAGGATTGGAGTGAATCGATTCATCGAGACGTGGAAGAGATCTGTTGAAATATTTGGAGAGAATCAGGTTGAAAGCTTCATCATCGATGGAAGCAAAATAATGTCAGAGATTGGTGCATATCCATTCATCCTTTCGTTGAGACCAATTCCTGGGAGTTTGATGGAAGATGCAGTACCAGCAGAGGCTTACAGGATAATGTCTCATGGGAGAAATGCAGGGCAGGGTGTGTCAGATGCAGGGCGTGTTCTGCACTGCCTGATTTTGAGTAACCTGCAAATGTAATGGCTGAGCTGTATGTACAGAAGTAGAAGATGATTTTCATCCCCTCATGCCCATGTACGCTCGCACCATGACTTTTAAAATCCGATTTGCCAGGATAAGATGCTTTTGTGCATTTCTGAAATGACTGCTGGCATCACGAAGTTCATCTTCCTCATAAAACCGCAAACCTGTGTTGTACTCATCCCGTGCAGATTCGAGGTGACGATCAAACTCAGAGAGATATGCACGAAGATCTGATACATCCACTCCTGCAGACTCAAGCGCATCGAGTCTTACACCCATGCCAGCTGAGAACGCTTCCATCCGTTCGATATTTCTGCCAATCTGATAGTATGAGATGAAATTTGTACAGTATCTAACATCTTCGTTGATTCCAGCCCAGCTTGATCTGATCCTTTTCACAACTTCAAGAACCTCGTCTTTTGTCTCACAACCCTCAAGTTCAATCTTGAACGCTTCAAGTTCATCGATATCAGCCTGGAGATTTGAAGAACTGACACGAGGCCTGGCTCCGTTCTCCTCGAGCACCTCGATCTTCGCCTTTACCATCTCAAGGTATGCTATCAGATAGTCAAGAACGTTCTCAACATACGCCTTTGCTTGTCCAATCTGATCTTTATTCGGGTCTGATCGCTCAAATCGCTGGTATTTTTCCCTTGTATCGAGATACTTTGCCCGAGCATCGCTGTATCTTCTATCTACCCTGTGCACGTGGGATGCTGATACAACGAGCGGCGTGAAGAGGGTGAATACAAGTAATGCCACAAGAACTATGGATACAACCCCTGATCTTCTCTTCATCTCTCACAACACCATGCTATCTAAATATAGAGGGCGGGATAAATAAATACTTCCCGCCCGGTTGCGTTCAATTATTCGACTGCGACAAGTTCCAGCTCTGCACCTGCTTCTTCGTATGGCTCAATCGATGTCTCAGTCCATCGATCCCAGTTGTCCTTAGCCCAGTCACCAGCACCCCTGATTATCGCCATGCCTTCGCCTTTTGCTGCAAGTCTGCCTCTTCCTCTGGCAAATATCGTCATATCTTCACCTTCAAAGACTGCAACGCCATTTCCACGATAGATTGTAACAAGGTATCCAAGCTTTATCACCCTGCCGTGACCATCTGTCATGACGTTGATGTCTTTCCCAATCACGATGATCTGACCCACACCGGCAAAAGCAACGATACCCGTACCTTCGAGGAGTGCTTTTCCTCTGCCTTCGGCATACAGCCAGCCTTCTCCGCCTACCGCGAGTTCCTCGTTGTTTGTTTCATTCAAACAATTATATGCGCCAAGAAGGGGCGTACCTCTTTTCGCAATGCGTTCACCCATCTGTACATTCTCTACTGCACTGGAAGCATCCTCACGTGCGAGTGCAGGATATGCACCCACCGAGAGAATTGCCAGTGCAGAGATCACCGCAATTAGAGCGGTTCCAAATTTTTTCACATTCGTTTTCATACACACATTCCTCCGTTTCGTTTCGGGGCGTTTATCCCCAAAAAAACCTGTGTATTTCGAATAAAATAAGCATACTTTCAGAAAACAGAAAACTAAAGCTTTACAAGACTTTAAAATACTTTATAAAGCTTTATTACGGGTTTTAAAACTTCACCGTCTGGATGAGAAAGTTAATATGGAGATGTAATCTATTGAAGTGTGATTACTGCCTGAATAAGCGGGGGTTTTAATATCGATATAAGGATATCAAAGATCTATGAGGCACTATTCACGCTTGAAGAGATGAGGGAAGTCTTCAGACATGCACTCCCAACAGAACTGAGCGATTCAGAGGAAGCAGCAATCAAATCAAAGCTTGATCGGCTCGAAAAGATTATAAGCGAGATAAAAGCGGGTAAGGGTAATAGATTAAAATATGTAGCAGGAAAGCTTGAACTGAGGACAAGAGAAGAGGAATTCATAAATGTTGATCCAATTCAGGCGGCGGGAAGGCTCACGCTCGATGCAAGAAAAGCACTCATCAGCTATGGTGATGGATACTCGGTCTGTGATAACTGCCGAAAACCCTTCAGACTTGACAAGATCAAAAAGCCCCAGCTCGAAGAGTTCCATGCAGAACTTGCCACGTTTCTTGGTATGGATGCTGCAAGGGTCGTTCCTGGTGCACGCCGGGGCTTCCAGGCGGTTGTATCCTCTCTTGTGGAAAAAGGCGATATAGTTCTTTTGACTGCATTCTCCCATTACACCGAGTTTCTTGCGGTTGAAGCGAGTGGTGGGGTTGTGCGGGAGGTTATGGGAGATGAGAAGAATATCATAACAGCCGAGGCAATCGCAGAGCGAATTGAGGCAATTGAGCGTGAAGAAGGTAAAAGGCCTGCACTTATGATTATCGACCATATTGACTACCTGTTCGGGAATGAACATGATGTATATGGTGCTGGGAAAGTTGCGGCAGAGTACGATGTACCATTTCTATACAACGGTGCATACACGGTTGGGACGATGCCTGTTGATGGAAAAGCGATTGGAGCGGACTTTGTCGTTGGTTCAGGGCATAAATCGATGGCGTCCTGTGCACCCTCTGGTGTTCTTGCGGTCAAAGACGAATGGGTTGATAAGATATTCAGGACAACAGCGATCAAGGGCGATCTCACCATGAGGAGCTTTGGTATCAAGGAGGTGGAGATGCTTGGATGTACGCTGATGGGGGCACCTGTCATCACGATGATGGCGTCCTTCCCACACGTCAAAGAAAGGGTCAAAGAATGGAAGAACGAGGTCAGGCGGTCAAATCGCTTCATCGAGCTCTTCCTCAAGGTAAAAGGGAGCAAAGTCTTGAGTGAGATGCCGCGAAAACACACGCTCACAAAGGTAGATACAACAGCAAGCTTCGATGTTATCGCAAAGACCCATAAGAAGCGGGGTTATTTCTTCACGAGTGAGCTCAAGAAGAGGGGAATCATCGGGATCTTCGAGGGTGCAACACGGGACTGGAAGCTGAACACATACGGGCTGAGTGACCGTGAGATTGAGTATCTTGGTGAAGCTTTTATTGAGATTGCAGAAAAGTATGGTATAGAGGTTGAGTAGAAGGGATCTTTCTCCTCAATTATTCGTACAATATCCAGAAGGCTCTGATTCTATGGAGACATTAGCATATCCACTTGAGTGACATCTGCTACAGCTCTTACCATGGATAGCAGCCTCATGACACCCCATGCATATATCTCCATTGAAGGTTCTTGCATAATTTGAGGCGATGTTATCGACAAAGCTTGATCCGCTGTGTCCTGTTCCACTTCTCTCTGGATTATCTATAACCGCCTTCGTCTTCCCGCTGCCATGGCATGTTGCACATGTTAAAGCCTCAGCACAGTGGACTGAGGTTGAGTTTGTGTCCATGCTCACATCAGCCAAGCTGTAGGTCGTATTATCCGATGGATGCTCAGACGCGTATTCAGTCACGTTGTGACACTTCAGGCAGTATGTGCTGTTGACCCATGTAGCTCTGTTTGAAGCCGGGATGTAATGGTATCTGTAATGCCCCCATGGGTTGTCTGTATCCCACTTATCCGAGTCGATCTCTACCGGTGCGTGCGTCAGGTAATCCTCGTTTGAACCCCCATCTGTACCATTGACAAGCGCATCATAGATGTTTTTATGGCATTCTGTACAGTCTATACTGTTAAGGCTGACAAACTCATGCTTTGCCCCGGATTTGCTCCACTTAATATTGTAATTCCTTGTACCATTGTATGAAAAGCTCGTGAAGCTCCATGATGAAAGAGTATAGTCGATATTCCAGAAGTAGCTGTAGCTCAGACTGACTGTATAATCCGTATGACATGCAAGACATGCCTCATTCTCACCGGGGCTCACATCTGATGCGTTCGCATCATTCACAAACCGCTTATGCGCCGAATAATCACTCCCATACCCCGATTCGTTGAAGGCTTTAGCTGGAGGTGCAAATACAAGACTGCCTGTTGTGTTCTCAATCCATGTCCCGCTTCCTCCATGACAGTCCAGACAATGGGGTGTGTATGCCGCGTGCGACTCGCTCCCCTGGGTTGATCCTGCGGTATCCCCTGACGCAAACGTGATTCCTGTACCGCTATATCTGTGACAGGCTTCACAGCTTAAGTCATCATGGATACTTGAGTTTGAAAGCTCACTATTCATTCTTGAATGGCATGCGGTGCATTCGATCTGGTTTCCTGAATCAGATATAGCGGTAAAGGTGTGCTGACCTGCAAAGAGTGAGACAGTCTCTGTGGATGTGTAGAGAATAATCGATGTAACCGCTATTAGAAATATGATGAGCAAAATTTCCCTTTTCATCAGTTCTTCACCTCCACGTACGTTGTGTAGTTTGTAGGGGTGATATCACCCACGCTCCAGTACGAGGAGGTCTGAGTGTATGAGTTATTCACGGCAAATATAGCTCCAGTTGATATATTAAACTCTATTCGAACCTGGTTTTCTGTATGGCATCCAATGCAGGCTTCGTTCGCATCTTCCATGAAGGAGGTACCGATGGCATCAAAGACAAACTTCTTGTGGGCTGCATTGCTCCCTGTATCAGCTGGATTGGTTGTCAAATTGAAGCCACCTGCTGGTGGTATGGATATGGTTGGTCCTGTACTATGGCATTTGATGCAATCCCCTGGATCATCGTTAGATTTGCCTGTATAGAATCTGTCTCCATGATAGTAATACGAATCGCCACCATCGTCAGGTCCATGACAGCTGCAGTACTTAGCAGTGAAACCTGTTCCATGTGAGAAATTTGAGTGTCCACTATGGCAGTACATACATGGGACAGTTGAGGCTGCATGCGCTTCTTTGCCAGGCTCTGCTCCTGTGCCGTCCCCGGATGCATAAGTATATAAATACTGCGTTTCCAGGCTCAAATTGATATCCGGGTAATAATCTCTGGAATCTGTGGAATCTGTGTCACCTTGCTCGACCTTAAAAGTTCTGTGGCAGTATCCACACTCCATCCTTCCATATCCGGTCTCACCACTGTGAACCAAAACGGGTGCGTTCATCTCATCTGCGATATCCCCATGGCACTTCTCACATGGTAGATCATTTGCCCCTCCTGAAAGATCGTACCACGAATGCTCTCCTGCAAATAACGAGACCGTCTGGGGCATCACAATAAGGACAACACCCACAAGCCCCATTGCAAGTAGCATGAGTTTGAGAAGTTTTGTATCGCCCATTACTTATTTATTCTTCGCGGAGGCTAATAAATCTTGCAGTATGCCAGATGGGCTCTCCTATCTCGGAATCACTTCTCATAAATTTATTAAACCATGTATCTCAAACTTACTTTCGCTTATTCATAGATGAATCACGCCACCGATGCAATCTCGATGACAAGACCCGCCTTTGGTTCAATCCTGAATCCGATGATCCCTCCCACAAAACCTGTTGCGCCTGTAAATTTGTTCACGTTGATTGAACGCTTGACCTCGCCTGCCACGGTCCGACTCTTAAGACTCATATATATATCAGCCGATGATCTCAGGAGTGAGACCGCATCAGGGTCAAGATCAACAGGATCGATTGTAATGATAACTATCTTCCCCAGACTTGCAATTTTCTTGAGAAAGGATACAAGCTCGATGCTCTTCTCAGGATCGATGCTGTATTTAACAAGCTCTGAGATCTTATCGATTATTATTATGTCCTTCTCATAGAGCTTCTCTGCATTTATCAACCGCTCTATGAAGTCATACCTTGATTTTGCACTTTTAATGAGCGGTACAACAGGAATGAAGAGCAATTCATCCTTAAGAAGGTGAAGTCCGATCGGGTAGTCGAGTGAGTACATCTGGTTTATGAAACCCTTTGTTGTAAGCTGAGTGGATACGAACGTGACTGTGTATCCATTGGATAAAAATCCAAATGCAAGCCGTTCTGCGATTGTGCTCTTTCCAGAGCCGTTCTCACCCTCGATCAGGACGATCGATCCTTCTGGAAAACCCCCACCCAATCGCTGATTGAGTTCATCTCGCTCAAGTTCAAACTGAAATATCCTGCCCATTTATCCCCCGTGTCTATTTTTAGGGTTTGAATGCATATAAAATTGGCGATTGGAGAGGGGGTAAAATTATGGCTAAAAATTTATATCACCTTTCTCTGACTATAATGTATGAAAAGCTCAAATTTCAGTGTCAACAATGGGCATCTTATAATTAACGGTCTTGATACGGTAGAACTCGCCAGGAAGTACGGATCACCTCTATACATAATATGTGAGGATACAATCAGAGAACGATTCCGAGAGTTCAGGAGTGCATTTTCTGGAGTCAAATCCGATATATATTATGCGATGAAAGCAAACGGGAACCTGGCGATCCTCAAGATTCTTGGAAGCGAGGGGGCAGGGGTCGACGTCTTCTCTGCAGGAGAGTTATACATGGCGCTTTTAACAGGCATCAACCGTGAGAAGATACTCTTCAATGGAAACTCAAAGACAGATCGTGAACTGAAGTTTGCCATAAGTTCTGGAGTCACGGTCTCTGTTGACTCAATCGATGAGCTTAATTCACTCTCAAAGCTTGCAGCAGAACTTGATGCGCGTGCTTCTCTCGCCTTCAGGGTGAATCCAGACATCTCGCCTGAGACGCACCCCAAGATCTCGACGGGCATCAGGACAAGCAAGTTTGGGATACCACATGATGATGTCCTGAAGGTTTATGGCATGGCAAAGGAGCTTGATAATATCGATATAAAAGGTATTCACTGCCACATAGGCTCACAGATCCTTAAGCTTGATGTATTTGGGGAGGCGATGGTTAAAATGATGGATCTTGTTGAGCTGATCAGAGATGAGTATGATCTTGAACTTGAGTTTCTTGATATTGGTGGCGGGCTGGGAATTCCATACCATGAGGACGATCCAGCACCAACACCAGAGGATCTTGCAGACGTGATTTTACCGATATTCAAGGATAAATCTGCGAAAACTGGTATATCGCCAAGACTCATACTTGAGCCAGGGAGGTACATCGTTGCAGATTCGGGTGTGCTCCTCTGCCGCGTGAACACGGTGAAAAGAGCCCACAAGACATTTGTTGGTACAGATGCTGGTTTCAATCTCCTTGCAAGACCCATGATATATAACGCATACCACAGGATTCTGGTCGCAAACAGGATGGACCAACCACCTGCAGAGACATACACGATCGTTGGGCCAATCTGTGAGAGCGGAGATATTCTTGGTGAAGATCGGAACTTACCCCGTATTGAAAAGGGAGATCTACTCGCGATACTTGATACAGGAGCTTATGGTTTCTCGATGAGTTCGCAGTACAACCAGCGACCAAGATGTGCCGAGGTGCTTGTATCAGGCGGGCACGATGAGCTCATACGAGAAGAAGAAGCGGTAGGAGATCTGATCGCAGGACAGACGATACCTGACAGGTTGCTGTAGAAAGACTCCAGTCCCTTCATGTTTATCTCATTTGCCTGCGATAGCTTAATAAAGCTTTAGATGGAAACCATTCACGATGATCTATCCAGAAGATAGCGAATACGCAACAAGAATTGAGCGATTCAGATCAAACCTTAACTGTGATTTTGCGGTTCTCTCTCAATCGAGGGATATCTATTATTTTGCAGGAACAATCCAGCCATCGATACTTGTCATCCCAAAAAATGGTGAGCCGGTGATCTTCTTCAGGATGAACTACGAAAAAGGAAAGGCTGAGACGTGGATTAGCGATACTCGCCATGGCGGTCTCAGAGAGGTCTGTGAACTGCTTCAGAGAGGGGCAAAGATCGGGATCGAGAAGGATGTTTTGCCTGTCGCAATCTACGAACGTATCCTGAAATACACAGAAAGAGAAGTTGAAATTCTTGATGTTACACCCGCAGTACTTCTCACAAGGATGTTAAAGTCTCCGTATGAAATCAGGATGGTGGAGGAAGCTGCAAAGATCTCAAAACTTGGGCATGAGGCATTATGTGAGGCACTTGTCGATGGGATCAGTGAGATAGAGCTTTCAGCAAAGGTCGAGTACGCGATGCGATCTGCGGGGCATGAGGGCCTGTTTCATGTTAGACGGTGGGATGGGTTCCTCCATTATGGTATGATCTCATCAGGTGAGAACCTTGCGATCCCCTCTGGCTTTCCTGGTGCCACGATTACAGGTGTCGGTATGAGTCGTGCGGCATCGTACGGCGCGTCATCGAGAAAGATCAGAAAAGGCGATCCAGTCATGGCAGACATCGGCGGGACGTATGGAGGTTATCACAGTGATGAGGCGCGGATGTATGTTATTGGAAGGGCAGATGAGCTTCTGAGGAGTCGGTATGAGATCCTGGTTGAGATCCATCGGGCGGCGATGGATGTGATGAAACCCGGGAATGTAGTGCATGATGTGTATGATGCTGCATTCAGGGTGGTGGAGGAGTATGACTGTGCAGACTGGTTCATGGGATACTGGCACTATGGCGTGAGGTATCTTGGGCATGGTCTCGGGCTTGAGATCGACGAGATTCCACTTATTGCACCCGATGTTTCGATGCCACTGCAGGCAGGAATGATGCTCGCACTTGAACCAAAACTGATTGTACCAGGCTGGAGTGGGGTTGACCTTGAAGATACGTACCTCATCACCGATACAGGTGTGCGCATGATCACCGGTAGCAGACGGGATCTCATCGAGGTTTGAGTTCTTATGGGTGTCGATGAAGATTTACTGAAAATCGCGGATCTCTTCTACAATCAACTAAGCAGAGGTGAGATCCCAGCTTTTGAACTGCCCCTGCGGACGCGGGATAACATCGTCTATGATGAAAAAGCACGCGTATGGGTTTATGGGGAGAAAGAGGGTGTGAGAAGTGCTAAAACGGTCAAGGGTGCGTATCAGATACTCAAGACCGTCTGCCTCATCGAGTTTCTGAAACAACAGCTTGAGGAGGGGCGATCGTCAACGCTCAGGGAGCTTTACTATATCTCTGAGAACTGGGGGGAAGCAAAGTTCAGGGTGCAGTCAGAGAGCGACTTTTTAATCGAGGATCTTGAGATCATATCGAGTAATCAGCGTGAGCATTTTCACATACGACCTGAAGAGGATGGAGCATCTGTATTTGGCCCTCTCACAGTCAGAGAAGAGACGAGGAAGGGCGATAAAGTTATCCACTGCCAGGATGACGTTGGTGATGCAGGGTATCTGATACCAAACAATATTGATAAGGTTGAATTTCTTGAACATGATGCAAAACTGGTTCTGGCGGTTGAGACAGGTGGTATGCGGGATCGTTTAATTGAGAATGGATTTGATGAGGCATTTGACTGTATTATAATCCACCTCAAGGGACAACCTGCCAGAAGCACACGGAGACTCCTCAAACGGCTCAACCATGAACTCTCCCTTCCTGTAATGGTATTCACAGACTGCGATCCATGGAGTTATCGCATATTTGCATCGGTTGCCTATGGCTCTATCAAGAGTGCGCACCTTTCAAGGTTCATGGCAACACCTGACGCGCGCTTTATTGGAATTATGCCGAGTGATATCGTAAAGTATGACCTCCCAACCGATAAGCTGACAGAGAGAGACAAGGATGCACTGAAGGCAGAACTTAAAGACCCCCGCTTTGCCGGTGATTTCTGGCAGAAAGAGATCAAATTACAGCTTGATCTTGGTAAAAAATCAGAACAACAGTCGCTTGCAAAATATGGACTTGATTTTGTGACAGATACCTATCTGCCTGAGAAGCTTAACTGAGCTTTACTTTACATCCACCACGATCGACTCTCCAAGCTCAGGTGCAATCGCTTCACAACCGATCTCCTCACGTATCCACTCTGCAAAACCTGCGGTATTATCACCATGTACTGTGAAAACAACCTCGACTCCCTTATCACACATACGCTTCACATGATCTTTCAGTCCCCGGTCATCTGAGTGTGCAGAAAAGTCATACTGTTCTATTGCCATCTTTGGGCGTATGATCACACCATCGAGATCAAGATAGCCATGCTCAAGCAGGGTGCTGCCGTTTGTTCCCTTCACCTGATAACCTGTTAAAAGGATCTTACTAACAGGATCTTCATGCAGCTTCTTCAGATAGTAGAATGCAGGTCCCCCATTCAACATGCCTGCAGTTGTAACAATGGCAGATGGCTCCTGTATGACTTTTTTCCTGCCTCTACCTCGTTTGATGATGGTTGCTGCCCCAAACGCCTCTTCCAGCGATCTACTATCCCTCAAAAACTCTGGAAGCGATAGAAACTGTCGTGTAACCTCAACACCCATCCCATCAACAACAGGATCAATTCCATATCTGTGAAGGAGCATCAGAATCTCCTGTGTCCTGCCTATCGCAAAGCATGGGATAAGTGCAGTCCCGCCCACATCGAGCGTTGCCCGTACCGAGTCGATGAATTTCTTCTCAAGCTCACCTCTGTCAGGGTGATTATCACCATAGTATGTGCTCTCAACAAGCAGAATATCGGCAGATGGATAATCATCATCGTTCCGATTGAGAAGGCGTGTGTTAATATCCTTGAAATCACCTGTGTAGAAGAGTGAGACCCCACGAGCACCTGGTTCAGAAAGATAAACCGATGCGCTTCCTGGGATGTGCCCTGCATCAAAGAACACCGCGCTACTCCCGTTCTTAAGCTCAAATTCCTCTCCATATTCAATAGACTTTGCCCTCGTGTACATCTTCTGAAGATCGTTAACCTCAAATGACCTGGTACCTTCTCGTTCCTCTATCTTCAATGTGTCCTTACCGAGAAGATATGCGATCTCCTTTGTTATCGATGTCATGTAGATCTCAGGATTGAGATCCATCAGATTCGGGAGAATACCGGTGTGATCAAGATGCCCATGCGATATGATAACACTCCGGGGTCTGATTCCATCGAGTGGATACTCCGGGGGATCGGATGGTTTCATCCCGTAATCGAGAAGTATTTCATCGTTGATAAGAAAAGCGGATCTTCCTACT
Source organism: Candidatus Syntrophoarchaeum caldarius (assembly GCA_001766815.1). Taxonomy (NCBI): domain Archaea; kingdom Methanobacteriati; phylum Halobacteriota; class Candidatus Syntropharchaeia; order Candidatus Syntropharchaeales; genus Candidatus Syntropharchaeum; species Candidatus Syntropharchaeum caldarium. Next base: position 236,327 of record LYOS01000003.1, on the reverse strand, counting down.
TCACCACACGCACCAAGAAATCGTATCTCCATATAAAATTACACTCACTTAAATTATGTGGCAGAGGTCTCTACATCAACACTCTCAACAGGTATTTCGGTTTCTACGACAGCTGGTTTTTCGACCTCAACGACCGTCTCTTCCTCCTCTACCTCACTTTTTGGTGGCTCTGCAAGCACCTGTGTCTTGTAGATCTCAACCCTCCTTAGCGGATAAACCTGCTTTCCTTTCCTGTAAATATCAGAAGCCAGTTTGCCAAGCACAGCCTCACGAATGAATTCATTGAGTGTGAGTGACTTTGCACGATGCACAACTTCCTCATGCATTATCGCCCGTATTGCCTTTATCTGCCGCCTTCTTGCCCGTTTGAGTGTGTATGCCGATGCTTTCACACGTAACCTGTAACCATCCTTTGTCTCCACGACTGCGTTTGCATCCACTTTCGAGGTTTTTCGTTTGACCAGACTCCGCATATAGTCCTTTGTTATGGTGTGTGCGATAAATTTTGTGGTTGCCGTATCGCCGCTCACTCCGTTCACCTCAAAGATCATCTTCATGTGGTGCTTGGATGGATCTCCCATAAGATCTCCAAGCGTCATTTCGATCCTTCGTCCTATCAACTGCTTCTGGGAGTTTGCAGGCGTCTCCCCAGCCGCAGCTCGTCCGAACATCTCGGGTGCAACGATGTTGAACCATATCTTTGTCTTCCACTTGTCCACGCCTTTTTGCTGTCTCTTAGCCAAATATTTCACCTGTAAGTTTGGTTTTATATCTTGAACTAACTCGCAGTGATCTATTTTAAACCTTTCCATCAGGCAAAAAAACTTAAGCAAACGATGACGAGAATACACCTGTGAAAAATAATCGTAACTTTATCGAGGTGATATTGTGAGACAGAGAGTTTTGTTGATGATTGTAATTCTCCTCATCTCTTCTCTTTCGGGATGTGTGAACGAAGATGGAATGAAAAATGAAAAGATTGGCGTGCTTGTTACCATTCCTCCCCAGGCTGAGTTTGTAAAGAGTGTGGGTGGAGAACGGGTGGATGTGATGGTGATGATCCCGCCTGGTGCGAGTCCGCACGCATATACACCAACACCGAGCCAGCTAAAAGCGGTGAGTGAGGCAGAGATATACTTCAAGGTGGGAAGTGGCGTGGAGTTTGAAGAGGTGTGGCTTGATAGGATCATCGCCATGAACCCCGATATAATCGTAATCGATGGTTCGAGAGGTATCTCGAGACTGGACGATGATCCACATATCTGGAATTCACCGATCAACGCCAGAAAAATGGTGGAGAACTTCTACACAGGGCTTATCATGGTTGATCCAGACCATTCAGATGAGTACATGTCAAACAGGGATGAATATCTCCAGAGACTTGACGATCTCGACGAATACATCCATGAGAAACTTGACGGTTACACAAATCGAGTTTTCATGGTATACCACCCATCATTTGGATATTTTGCAGAGGAGTACAACCTGACACAGATCTCAGTTGAGCGTGACGGAAAAGAGCCAACACCAAAGGTTTTGCAGGAGTGCATCGATGAGGCAAAAAGATACAACCTTTCATACATATATGTTGAGCCCCAATTTACAACACAGGGTGCAAGAACGATCGCAGACGAAATTGGGGGAGAGATACTTTTTATAGATCCGCTTCCCACTGAATATATCACAAATATGCAGACGATAGCAGATCAAATTGCACTGGAGCTGGAATGACGGAGGAGATCATCAGTATAAAGAATGTGTGGGTTTATTATGGCAAAATACCTGTCCTTGAGGATGTCACGCTCACAATAAAGCAGAATGATTTTCTTGGCGTTATAGGACCAAATGGGGGTGGGAAGACAACATTGTTGAAGGTCATTCTTGGGTTAATAAGGCCAGATCAGGGCGAAGTCAAAGTTTTTGGAAAAGATCCCAGAGAAGGCAGGAGATTGATAGGTTATATTCCTCAGTACACACGATTTGATCCAAACTTTCCAATAAACGTCTTTGACGTTGTCCTGATGGGAAGGTACAGGCAAATATTCAAGGGTTATACGCAGAAAGATCGTGAGATTACGCTTGATGCACTTGAAACAGTGGGCATGGACGAGTTTAAAGACAGACAGATCGGGAAACTCTCGGGTGGAGAGATACAGCGGGTTTTTATGGCAAGGGCACTTGTAAGAGAACCGAAGCTACTTCTTCTGGATGAGCCAACCGCAAGCATTGATCCAGAGATGCAGAAACACTTCTATGAACTGCTCGCAGATCTCAAAAACAGGATGGCGATCGTCCTTGTGACACATGATATCAGCGTTGTTTCAACCTACATCGATGAGATCGCATGCCTGAATCGGCGGTTGTTCTATCACGGTAAGACAGAAGGTGGACTGGGTATGCTCGAGGATATATACAGATGCCCGGTCGAGATGATCGCTCACGGAACGCCACACAGAGTGCTGAAAACGCATTAGATGGAGCTAAAACTCAAAAAATACAATCCATTCAATCTGGATCACACGCTAAACTGTGGTCAGGTTTTCAGGTGGGAAAAATGTGGTGAATGGTGGGAAGGAGTCGTGAACGGCGTTCTCATAAGGTTAAAACAGGATAAAAACAGCCTATTTTTTCATACATACCCTCACAGCATCAATCACGAATTTTTAGTGAATTATTTCCGCCTGGATGATGATCTCTCTGAAATTCTCTCACTGATCGATAGAGACGATGGCATCAAAGAGGCGATAAGGGCACACCATGGATTGCGACTCATAAGACAGGATCCATGGGAATGTCTGATCTCCTATATCATTGCAACAAACTCAAATATCCCTGCCATTAAGAGAAGGATAAAGGCACTTGCTGAGAGATTTGGAGATGAGATCATCTTTGATGAGAAAACTTTTCACGTCTTCCCCGAACCATCCGTAGTTGCAAAAGCCACTCCTGATGAATTAAAAAAATGTGGAGTTGGTTATCGTGTAAAATATCTACTTGAGACTGCAAAAATGATCAGTGATGATCCAGATCTTCTTGAAGAGTTAAAGAAGCCTGGATACGAGGAACTAAGGGAAGAACTCCTCAAATTACCGGGTGTCGGTTATAAAGTTGCGGATTGCGTCTCGCTATTTGCATTCAATAAACTGAAAGCGTTTCCTGTTGATCTCTGGGTGAGGAGGGTGATGTACCAGAACTATCTCAGGAAAGAGATCCCGATAAATCCTGAAACAGGAAAGGAGAAACCTCTCACCAGATCAGAGTATGATATGCTTCGTGCTTTTGCGTGGGATCATTTTGGTGAGTATGCAGGATATGCACAGGAATATCTATTTTACTACAAACGGAATGAGCAGGCGATGGTGAGTAAATGATCGAGATTCTCCAGTATGAATATGTACAGAACGCACTCATGGCAACGCTGCTTGTGAGTATTGCCTGTGGGATCGTTGGGACGTACGTTGTCATAAACAGGATCGTCTTCATCAGTGGCGGAATCTCACATACTGCATTTGGCGGTATCGGGCTTGGCTACCTCATCGGTGTGAGCCCCATCATCACCGCAATTCCCTTCAGTATCATCGCAGCCATCGGCATTGGATTGATCAGTAAAGAGGCAGAAGTGAGTGAGGATACCGCAATTGGGATATTGTGGACGATGGGGATGGCGCTTGGGATTATATTCATCGGTTTAAGCCCTGGTTATGCCCCTGATCTTATCGGCTACCTCTTTGGAAATATACTCACAGTACCATCATTTGATCTGATAATAATGCTGGTTCTGGACCTCGTGATTATCCTCCTTGTGATCCTGTTTTACAGGGAATTCTTAGCAATCTCTTTTGATGAAGATTTTGCAGAGGTTGTTGGAATACCAACAAGGTGGTTTTACCTGCTTCTGCTCTCACTTATCGCACTGAGTGTTGTGGTTCTCGTCAGGGTCGTGGGCATCATCCTTGTCATTGCCCTCTTAACAATTCCTGCAGCTATATGTGGGCAATTTACCCACAACATCCGGAAGATGATGCTCCTGTCTGTTGCAATCAGCGTAATTCTAACCACAACAGGTTTCTTACTATCCTATTACCTTGATTTAGCCTCGGGTGCAACGATCATCATGGTGCTTGGAATAGCTTTTATCATATCATCACTTATAAAAAAAGGAAGGTATTTTAGTTCATGAGACCGGCAATCAGTATCAAAGATCTCACATACACGTATCCAGACGGGACGTGTGCACTGAACGGCATATCAGCTGAGATCCTGGAGGGCGAATCTGTTGCACTTCTTGGTCCAAACGGTGCTGGAAAGTCCACACTCATGCTCCATCTCAACGGAATTCTTGGTGGGGGTGAAGGTTCGGTTGAGATTTTTGGTGACAGAATAGGTTCGGTTGATCTGAAAGAGATTCGAAAAAGGGTTGGAATAGTATTTCAGGATCCTGATGACCAGCTATTCATGCCAACACTCTTTGATGATGTTGCTTTTGGTCCTCGAAACCTTGGAATACCTGAAAATGAAGTGAAAGAGCGGGTTGGGCGTGCACTTCGCAAAGTGGGGCTCGAAGGGTTTGAGGATCGGTTACCACACCACTTAAGCTTTGGGCAGAAGAAACGGGCTGCTTTTGCAACCATACTCTCGATGGACCCAGATATAATTGTTCTCGATGAACCTACCTCAAACCTCGACCCAAAGAGTCGATCCGAGTTGATACGTGTGATCGCAAAACTGCGAGAAGAGGGTAAGACGTTGATAACCGCAACACACGATGTCAATGCCGTTCCTGAGATAGCAGATCGAGTAATTGTCCTGAACCGAATAATAATTGGAGAAGGCACGGTGCGAGAAGTATTGCTTGATTCAAATCTTCTTGAGGCTGCAAATCTCACAACACCCGATGTTGTACAATTATTCGAACTTCTGGGATGTTTTGGATATGACTGCAAAAATTTACCGCTTAGTATGGATGAGGCGGTCACACATTTAACAAGAACAATCGAGACAGCAAACGGGAAGCATGTGCATCTTCACATTCATGAGCACACCCACCAGGAGATCGGTGAAGTGCGTGAAAAGTACAATCACAGACATGCGCATTCTTAAACCAGCTTTCTTCACCGCCATAATAATATTAAATGATATTAAATGCAAAATTATATCAACAAGCGAGTTTTTTATATATTAACCAGGACAGATGAGTTGGGTGGGATGACAGAAAATATCTACAAGTTGCTCATAAATAACCTGACCGATTCGGTCTTTATTCTGCAGGGTGGGCAGATCATATTCGCAAATCACGCTGCAATTGAGTCATGGGGATTCACTGAAGAAGAACTGCTATCACCAGACTTTGACTTCATGACATTGATCCACCCTGATTACCGTGATCATGTGCGTGAAAAGATGGGGCAGCGACCGGCGCAGAGAGATGTGTGTTTCTCGAATATCAGGATGGTAAGAAGGTCTGGTGAAGTTAGGCGTGTAACTTTCAAGTCCATCCCAATCACGAACGAGGGCATGCCCGCCATCGCAGTGATAATTGCCGATCTTACCAAGCAGAAAGTCGCCGAAGAGAGTTACCACAGAAGCGAAGAACAGTTGCATGAACTGATCGATACATTTGTTGATGCTGTTATATCTGTTGACACTCGAATGAAGATCGTTCGCTGGAATAAAGGAGCAGAGCGATTATTCGGGTACAGAGAGGATGAGATCCTCGGAGAGAGCCTGATGAAGATCGTGCCTCAGAAATACAGAGATCTGAAGCGAAAGGGTTTTATTCATTTCAATAGGACAGGATCGGGCCCAGTTATCGGAAAAACTCTGGAACTTGAAGGGCTAAAAAAAGATGGCACACCTGTTCCAGTTGAGCTCTCAGTCTCGATGAGTGAGGCAGGGGGTGAATACATCGCAACCGCAATCGTAAGGGATATCTCAGATCGTAAAGCTATAGAAGCCGAGATCAAGAGCGCACAGACGCTAATAGATTCGATATCAAACTTTGCAGGGATAGCAGATCGTGATGGGCGGCTCACATTCGTTAACAAAAGAGCGCTGGAGATTCTTGACTTTACACCAGAGGAGGTGATCGGAAAGTTTTTCTGGGAGTGTCAATGGTTTACGTCATCAGAGGAGATTAAGAGAATCGTTCGATCCTCGATTGAGGCGTCGCTTTCTGGCAGAACGCAACATAGCGAGATCTCTGTATTCACAAAGAGGGGTGATAGAATTTCCATCTATTTCACAACCACCCCGATCTATGATGACGATGAAAATGTCGTCGGGGTTGCGCTTGAAGGTGTGGATATCACCAAGCTTAAAGAGGTGGAAGAACTTTACCGTACGATCATCAATGCCGGATCCGCGGCAAAAGAGGGTTTTGCTCTTGTACAGGATATTGATGGTATCGAGGCAAAGCATGTCTTTGTCAACGATTATTACGCCGAGCTTACAGGTTACACAAAAGAAGAGCTATACGCAATGTCAGGACTTGATATAATCCATCCTGCAATCAAAGATGAGGTTGTAGATCGATACAGGAGAAAGATGGCTGGGGAGGATCTTCCACCATACAACGAGTTTGAGTGGGTGAGAAAGGATGGAGGCGTGCGCAGTGTGGGTTTGAGCAGTGCTGTTGCAACCTACCAGGGTAAACCAGCGTTTCTCTACTACTTCAGGGATATAACCGAGGAGAAGAAAGTACAGGCAGTGCTTGATAACTACAGACTACATCTTGAAGAGCTTGTTTTTGAGCGAACACAGGAACTTGAGGAGGCTTATGAACGATTGAAACGTGGCGAGAGGCTTGCCACGATTGGAGAGCTCGCAGGGACATTTGCACACGAGATCAGGAACCCACTTGGTGCGATCAAGAACTCCGTATATTATCTTGATATGGTACTTGCATCAAGGAGTGAGAAGATCGATAAGCACCTGTTTTTGATGCAGCAGGAAATCTCAAGGATCGATAAGCTGATATCTGATCTCCTATACTTTTCCAAGGTTAAAACGCCGATAAAAGAGAAGCTTATCATCGAGGATGTAATAAACAGTGCGATTGAAAAAGTTAATATACCACCAGAGGTGAATGTGGTAATCAAACGCCACCATCCCATAGGAACACAGTTCTGTGCAGATTACCACCAGCTTGAGCGGGTCTTTCTCAACCTTCTCACAAACGCCGCTGATGCGATCGAGGATGGCGGAACGATCGAGATCAGGATAAGGGATGAAGAAGAGGTGGCAATAATGGTCAGCGATACTGGCTGTGGTATAAAGAAAGAGGTGCAGGATAAGATCTTTGAGCCTTTATATACAACAAAAGTGCATGGAGTAGGGCTTGGACTCTCGATATGTCGGCAGATCGTCGAAGCACATGGTGGTAAGATCGAGGTTGAGAGTTGTGAGGGGGCAGGAACAACCTTTATTATGAGGTTTCCACGGGTGATATGATGGATAAAGCCAGAATCCTTGTCATTGATGATGTGCCAAGCACGAGAGAGACGATAAAAGACGTGCTTGAGGAGAAAGGGTATCGTGTTTTTGTGGCAAAGGGTGGAAGAGAAGCGCTCGAGTTCCTCAAATCGAATCCATGTGATATCGTGCTGCTTGATCTTGTCATGCCTGAGATGAACGGTATCGAGACATTGCAGGCGATCAGGGAAATCAATGAAGATATAGAAGTTCTGATTGTTACCGGGTATGCAGAGGTCGAAACCGCGATAAAGGCAGTGAACAATGGGGCTTTTGCCTATATCCAGAAACCACTCAGATTCAGTCTACTTGATCACTACCTCGAAGAAGTTGTAAAAAAACAGGAGACAAGAAGGAGACTCATCGAATCTGAAAAAGGATATCGTTACCTTGCAGAGAATGCGGGCGATCTCATCTTTGTATTAGATACAGAGGGAAACTTTACCTTTGTGAATAAACGGGCTGAAGAGATCACAGGATACACGGTCGATGAAATGCTCTCAATGAATATAAGAGATCTGCTCGCAGATACATCGCGTAAGCATGCACTTGAGCTGCTTGATAAACAGATGAAAGGGGAGCAAATTTCACCCTATGAAGTTTCGATCCTTAAGAAAGATGGTGATGTGGCTTTCTTCGAACTGAACACTTCAGCGATCATGCATGGGAGTGAGATTACAGGGGTTCAGGGTGTTGCAAGAGATATAACGCTCAGAAAGACGCTTGAAAGGGAGTTAAAGCAGCAGACAAGAAACGCACGCCTGTACCTTGATCTGATGATGCATGATATCACAAACATCAACCATGCTTTACTCGGCTATCTTGAACTTTTACGGACAAAAAAGGACCTGGATGAAGAGAAAAAGACGCACTACATTGATACGATGCAATCTGAACTCAGGCGAGCAATTTCACTGATCGAAAACGTCAAGATACTCTCAAGGCTCGATGAGGTGAAGTGTGAGCTCCACCCCGTGGATCTTGTTCAGGTAATCAACGAAGCGGTGAAGACGATCAAGATCAAAGAATGGGTGGATGAAACAGAGGTGATGATACGCTTTGATTATGAAAAGGGAGTAGACTATACCATCCTCGCAGACGATCTTGTAATCTCGATCTTCACAAACCTGGTTGATAATGCGATCAAGTACTCGCTTCGGGGGGATGTAAACATTGATATTAAGCTTGAAAGAGACGAAAAGTTCGTACAGGTTTCTGTTACTGATCATGGAAAAGGAATCTCGGATGCAGAGAAGAAATTAATATTCCAGCGATACATGCGGGTTGATGAGGGAATAAAGGGAACAGGAATCGGGCTATCGCTTGTATGTGAACTTGTGAAACGGTATAATGGAATGATATGGGTCGAGGATCGTGTGAAAGGAGATTATAGCCAGGGTGCGAGGTTTATTGTGAAGTTTCCAGTGGCAGAGGAGTGAGAGGTATGTTACTTGTAACAGGTGGTGCGGGCTTCATCGGGAGTAATCTTGTGGACCGGTTGCTTCGCGATGGGAGAAAAGTGGTGATCTTCGATAATTTTTCATCAGGGAGGCGCGAGTTTATCGAGGATATCCTTGACAGGATAGAACTTGTTGAAGGCGATCTTCTCAGACCAGCAGATATTGAAGCGGTCTTTCGGGATTTTAAGATTGAGTTCGTCTATCACGTTGCTGCAAACCCTGAGGTCAGGATCGGTGAGATAGATCCAGGTGTGCACCTTGAACAGAATGTGATCGCGACCCATAACCTGCTTGAGGTGATGCGGACCCATGCGATAAGCGATATCGCCTTCACATCAACATCCACGATCTATGGTGAGGCAGATGTCATGCCAACACCCGAGGATTACGGCCCACTTCTCCCGATCTCGACATACGGTGCAAGTAAGCTTGCAGCAGAGGCGTTGATAACTTCATACGCCCATACATTTGATATGCGGGCATGGATATTTAGATTCGCAAATGTGGTTGGTAAAAGAAGCACGCATGGTGTGACCTGTGACTTCATAAATAAGCTGAAAGCAAACCCATCTGAGCTTGAGATACTCGGTGATGGACGACAGGAGAAGTCGTACATGCTTGTTGATGACTGCGTCGAGGGGATGATATTCGCGGTCGAGAACGCCACGAATCAGATCAATGTATTCAATCTCGGATCCATAGATACGATAGATGTAACAGCGATTGCAGATATTGTGGTTGCTGAGATGGGGCTTGAAGATGTTACTTACAACTACACAGGCGGTTCACGTGGGTGGAAGGGGGATGTGCCTCGCATGATGCTGGCAATCGATTCATTGATGCAGCTTGGGTGGAAGCCAAGATTCAACTCACGTGAGAGCATCAGGATGGCAGCGCAATATCTACTTGGAACCTACCTGTAAAGCAGATCAAACTTATCTCCTTCAATCTCTGCATGTGCGGCCGCGAGTCTTGCGATCGGAACTCTATAAGGTGAGCAGCTGACATAATCTATCCCTGCACTGTTACAGAACTTGATTGATCGTGGCTCACCCGCCTGTTCACCACAGACACCGATCTTTATATCAGGTCTTGTCTTTCTCGCCCACTCGATCGTGACGAGCATCAGCCTGCCAACACCTCTGACATCGAGTATCTCAAAGGGGTTGTCCTGCAGTATTCCCCGTTCATTGTAGAGTGGCAGAAACTTGCTCTCTGCATCCTCGCGTGAGAACGAGAATGTCGCCTGTGTGAGGTCGTTTGTCCCAAACGAGAAGAAGCTTGCAACCTCAGCCAGCCTCCCTGCCCGCATGCACGCCCTGACAACCTCGATCATCGTACCGAACTTATACGCTACCCTGACACCTCTTGCCCCTTCAATCTCGCTGGCCACACGCTCTACTATATCATGAACCCACTTAAGCTCCTGCGCAGTGCAGACCTGTGGAACCATAATCTCCGGAGAAACCTCCAGTCCTTCCTTTGCCACCTCAACTGCAGCCTCCAGTATCGCTCTGATCTGCATCTCGTATATCTCGGGGTACGTGATACCTATCCTCACCCCTCTGTGTCCGAGCATTGGATTGACCTCTGAAAAGGCAGCAATCTTCTCCAGCGCGTGTTCTTTTGAGCTTATGAGCATATCAAGGAGTTCCTTGTCCTCAAGCTTTATCACATCGCATATAATCTCCTGTATCTGTGGAAGGTACTCAAATAACCTGTAATCCAGGACTTTTGTGAGGTTTGGCGCAGCTTCAAGCTTATTCAGGACTGCCTTTAACTCTAAAAGCATCTGGAGTTCCCTCTCAATATCCTCAGTTCGTGGCAGAAACTCATGCAGGGGTGGATCCAGAAGTCTTATCGTAACTGGCAGATCCCGCATCACCCTGAATATCGCTATAAAATCTTCCCGCTGCATTGGAAGTAATTTGTTGATCGCGCTCTTTCGCTCATCTTCTGTCTCAGCCATGATCATCTGCTGAATCACAGGGAGCCGCTCTGGCAGATTGAACATGCGCTCTGTCCTGCAGAGACCCACGCCCTCACAGCCAAACTTCACGGCAAGTGCTGCGTCTTCTGGCGTATCGATGTTTGTCCTGACGCCAAGTTTCCTGATCTCATCCGCCCAGTTCAGGAGCGTGAAGAGTTCATCTGAAATATCAGGCTCGATCATATCAACCTCGCCCAGAAATACATTGCCACCGCTTCCATCGATGGTTATAATGTCATCCTGTCTTATCGTAACATCACCGATCCTTGCAAACCCAGCTTCCTCATCGATCAGGATCTCTTCTGCACCACATACACAGGGTTTGCCCATCGCCCTTGCAACAACAGCAGCATGGCTTGTCTTCCCACCGCGACTCGTCAGTATCCCCTGAGCAGCAAAGAAACCATGAATATCCTCTGGCTTCGTCTCAGTCCGCACCAGTATTACTTTTTGCGCCAGTTTTCCACGTTTATCTGCCTCATCGGCATCAAAGATGGCCCTACCAGTTGCAGCACCCGGGGAGGCTGCGATCCCTTTTGCAACAGGTGTTGAGGTATCATTTGGATCGATACGCCGATGCATCAGTTGCTCGATGACATCAGGTTTTACCCTGTGAACTGCCTCCTCTTTTGTGAGAAGTCCTTCTTTCACCATATCAACCGATGTCCTGACCCATGCATTTGGCCCCAACTTTCCGTTTCGAGTTTGAAGGATATACAGCTTCCCTTTCTCGATTGTGAACTCAAAATCCTGAACTTCAGAATATCTCTCTTCCAAGATCTTTCTAACTTTCAGCAACTCATCATACATTGCGGGCATCTCTTTTTTGAGCTCAATTATTGGCTTCGGCGTTCTAACTCCCGCAACAACATCCTCGCCCTGGGCGTTCAGGAGGTATTCACCATACAGGACATTCTCACCTGTGGAAGGGTCTCTGGTGAAAAGAACACCTGTTGCTGAGGTATTTCCCATATTGCCAAAGACCATTGTGCAGATATTCACCGCGGTGCCGTTGGCGATATCTTCTGTGATATTGAACTCCCTTCTATAGTCGATCGCTCTTCTACCATTCCAGGACTCGAAGACCGCTTTAATCGCAAGCTCCAGTTGTTTAAATACATCTGATGGGAAGTCTGCCTTTGTCTCTCGCCTGCAGATCTCCTTGTAGTCTTTTACCAGACTTTTGAGAGATTCAACATCGAGTTCATGATCATACTGGACTCCTTTCTTCTTCTTGTAGTCATCCAGAATATCGTAAAATTCTTTCTCATCCAGACCCAGTGCGATATTGCAGAAGAGTGCTATAAATCGCCTGTACGCATCATACGCAAAGCGTTCATCACCCGTAGCATCTGCAAGACCCTGGACCGTTGCATCGTTCAATCCCAGATTCAGGATCGTATCCATCATGCCCGGCATCGAGACCGCTGCACCAGATCTTACAGATACGAGAAGCGGATTCTCCACATCTCCAAATCTCTTACCAGTGAGCTCTTCACATACTTTTATATTCTCCTTAACCTCGTCAAGAAGCCCCTCTGGAAGTTTGTTCCCATTTTTAGAATATTCAAGGCATGCTTCGGTTGTGATAACAAATCCAGGTGGAACTGGAAGCCCGATCTGCGTCATATCACAGAGTCCAGCGCCTTTACCACCAAGCAAACGTTTGTTTGTACCATCACCTTCGGTGAACAGATATACAAATTTAGTCATATTTATCCCCCCTTTCCTAAATCTGTGTATTTTATATGTTATAAACACTTCGATGGGTATCCAATTCGCTGTTGAGGATCTGAGTAAGAATTGCTCAAAAAGCGAAAAGCATATATTAAGCTTCCGTGAAAGATGCGTGAGTAGTGGGGTGTCCATACTCCACCATCTGTGAAGATCAATATGGAGGTTTTAAGAATGGTAGCAATAGTGGATGCAGAAAAGTGTGATGGTTGTGGCACATGTGTTGATGCGTGTTCGACCGAGGCGATCTCGATCGTCGATGGTGTTGCGGTCGTCGATGAAAATGAGTGTGTTGATTGTGAAGTCTGCGTTGATGAATGTCCGAATGGCGCAATATCGATGTCGGAGTAGATTCAGCGGTTCAGAAGGCTTTATGCCCTCTGGATTTTTTTATTAATATTTCCTTAATTTATTCCACTCTTAGATGCCCAGCTATTTTTATCAAATCACTCTTCTTTCTGGTCTGGAGAAGAGGCTGAAGAAGGTGTGAGAAAAATGAGAAGTTTATATAGGAGGAGGTTGAGGTCATTTTAAAAGATCTATGGAGGAATTGTGAAATGGCTATAAAAAAGGTTACCGTTCTGGGTGCAGGACTTATGGGAAATGGAATCGCTCAGGTGTGTGCTCAGTCAGGATGCGAGGTTGTGATGCGAGATATCGAGGATCGCTTTGTTGAAAATGGTATGAACATGATCAGGAATAACCTTGAGAGATCCGTGAAGAAGGGTAAGATGAGCGAGGACGAGATGAACGCTGTTCTTGGGCGGATCACGGGCATGGTCGACCTTGCAGATTCAGTTAAAGATCCTGATATCGTGATCGAAGCTGCTCCTGAGAATATGGAGCTTAAAAAGAGCATCTACAGTGAGATAGATGCACTTGCACCTGAAAAGACGATCTTCGCCTCGAATACATCGAGTTTGAGTATAACAGAGATGGCATCTGCGACAAAACGCCCTGATAAATTTATAGGGATGCACTTTTTCAATCCTGTCCCCATGATGAAGCTTGTTGAAATCATAAGGGGTTTTCTCACATCGGATGAAACATTTGAGACTGTGAGGGAACTGGCAGAGAGGATTGGAAAGACACCCGTCACGTCCACAGATTCACCAGGTTTTATCGCCAATCGAATTGCACTCCCGCTGCTCAACGAGGCGTATTACACGCTTATGGAAGGAGTTGCGACAAAAGAAGATATCGACACCGCGATGAAGCTTGGATACAACCATCCAATGGGGCCACTCGAGCTTTCAGATCTCGTGGGGCTGGATACGATTCTCTCGATACTCGATGTTTACTATAAAGAGTTTGGAGATCCAAAGTATCGGGCATGTCCGCTCTTGAGAAAGATGGTACGAGCAGGACTTTATGGAAGAAAGAGTGGAAGAGGATTCTACGATTACACAAAATGATTTATTTTTTTCCTCTTTTTATCTTTTTAACGTAAAAGTTCTCACTCCCACGTGAGGTATCGCCGCGCTACTGCCACTCGTTTTCCCCTATCATCTGTGATACGCACCTCCACCGCTATCGTATCGTTCTTCTTTATCTCAACCCCACTTGGGAATGCGAGGGTCAGTTCATAGTTTCCAGGTCCTTTGTATTCCACCGCATCCCAGTATCCGATGTTTCTAAAGTTGTGAATCGCAAATCCACTCACGCTGTTCGCAATATCTCGGGTACTCGATGCTTTCGGTGCTTTAAGCGCATTTATCATCATAGGAGTCATATCCACTTTCTCGATAACGGGATTGCCTGTCGTCTCATTGAGGCCGACATCCAGCACAACTTTAATGACTGGTACCTGCATGCTATCAAGACATCCCCCTGCCACAACTGCACCGACTAATACAAAGAGCAAAAAAACACTCTTTATCATATTATCGCGTCCTGATCGGTTTTTCAATTCACTAAGAGATCCTTTCATAGTATCACATCAGCTACAATCACTTAGATTTAAAGTATAAAAGATTTTTACTATCCAGAATGCCACAAAAGCCCGATCCAGCAAAACCTATTTTAATAATAGATCCTATTAAGCTTAGATGAAGCGATTTGAAGATACGGCTAAACGGTGTGCTGATAGGGTCAGAGAAGAGCAAAAAGTGCGTCTTGTATCTCACATTGATGCGGACGGCCTCGCATCTGCTGCAATTGCTACAAAAGCGATTGAAAGAGCGGGTATCAGGGTTGAAGTTGATTTTGTTAAACAGCTTGATGAACTGGTACTTGACCGCATCGGAAGATCAGCTTCTGGCGTTGTGATATTCACAGATCTTGGAAGTTCGATGATCGGTGAAATGGCAAAATATGCGTTTACACCCATAATCCTCGACCATCATATACCACCAGACGTGGACTCTGACACCGAAAATTTTGATTTTCACCTGAATCCACATTTTTTTGGGATAAACGGCTCGTATGAACTGAGTGGATCTGGTGTTGCATATATCTTCGCACAGATGCTGGCAGAGAATCATGAGAATCGTGATCTTGCAGATATGGCAATCGTTGGAGCTGTCGGGGATTTACAGGATAAGAAATACAGGCAGCTTGTCGGTGTGAACCGTCAAATCCTTGAAGAGGCTTCAGAACTTGGCATCATCTCGTATGAGAAAGATCTGAGGATATTTGGGCGACAGACCCGACCAATCCAGCGTATGCTCCAGTATTCATCTGAACCACATCTTCCAGGAATAACGGGGGATGAACGTGGCTGCCTTGACTTTTTTTCAAGGGTTGGTATATCGCTGAAAGATGCAGATGATATGAGATGGCGCAGGTGGATCGATCTAACACCAGATGAGAAGCAAAGAATCGTATCAGGGCTCGTTGAGCACTGTGTCAAGCATGGTGTTGATGGAGTGGAACGGCTTATCGGAGAGGTGTACACACTTTCAAGAGAACCTGTTGGTAGCGAGTTGAGGGATGCGACCGAGTTCTCAACGCTCTTAAACTCAACAGCACGCTATGGTGAGGCCCAGATCGGACTTAGAATTGCCATGGGAGACCGTGAAGAGGCTTACAAGCGCTCAAAGGAACTCTTAAGGGAACACAGGCGAAATTTGACTGCAGGGGTCAATTTTGTGAAGGAGACTGGAATAACAGTTCTCAAGAACATTCAATATTTTAATGCAGGTGACCACATAAAAGAGACGATCGTTGGGATAATTGCAGGAATGAGTGTAAATACGTTATCCAAAGAAAATCTGCCAATTGTGGGCTTTGCAAAGTGTGATGATGGTCTCAAGGTCTCTGCGAGGGCACCGTACAGTCTTGTGAAGCGTGGGCTTAACCTTGCAGATGCGATCACAGCTTCTGCAAAAGAGGTCAATGGATTTGGAGGCGGACATGACATCGCAGCAGGTGGCGTGATTCCAGAGAACCAGATGGAACGCTTCCTTGTCATGCTCGATGAAGAGGTTGGAAAACAGATAAATTAGTAACAATGGTGATAAAATGGATTCATCCTATGATGCAAGTGCAATTCAAGTTTTAGAGGGGTTAAGTGCCGTAAGGAAACGTCCAAGCATGTATATCGGAGATACTGGGCCAAGGGGCTTCCATCACCTGATTTATGAGGTGGTTGATAACTCAATCGATGAGGCACTTGCAGGTTTTTGCAGTAAAATCGATGTCATTATTAGAAAAGACGGAGCCGTTACAATCGAGGATGACGGAAGAGGAATTCCCGTTGACATCCATCCAAAATACGGAGTGAGTGCACTTGAGGTCGTGATGACAAAGCTCCATGCTGGTGGAAAGTTTGATCACAAGAGCTACAGCGTCTCAGGTGGGCTTCATGGTGTCGGTGTATCGGTTGTGAACGCGCTCTCTGAATCACTTGAGGTTGAGGTGAGGCGGGATGGAAAGATATATCGCCAGAGATACGAGCATGGTATAAAAAAATCCGATCTTGAAGTGGTTGGGACAACCGATACAACTGGAACAAAGATCACGTTCAAACCCGACGCCTCAATCTTTGGCTCACAGGTTTTTGATTTTGAATCTCTTGTTACAAGGCTAAGAGAGCTCGCATTTCTGAATAAAGGACTTTCAATTCGAATCATAGACGAGCGAACAGGTGAAGAGCGTGAATTTAAGTATGACGGTGGGATTGTTGCATTTGTTGCATATCTAAACCGCAATTCACAGACCATTCATGATGATATTATCTACTTTGAGAAGAAACGAGATGATGTTGAGGTTGAAGTTGCGATGCAATATATTGAGGGTTATACCGAGCGAATATTCAGCTTTGCAAATAATATAAATACGCATGAGGGGGGGACACACCTTGTCGGGTTCAAGACAGCGCTTACAAGGAGCTTTAACGATTATGCGCGGCGAGAGAACCTTATCAAAGAACCGCTTTCAGGAACGGATGTAAGGGAGGGGCTTACCGCAATCATCAACGTGAGGGTGCCCGATCCACAGTTTGAAGGCCAGACCAAGACAAAGCTCGGAAACAGCGAGATCCGTGGGATTGTAGATTCGATCGTGTATGAATCACTCTCAAACTACCTGCTTGAGCATCCAAAGGTGAGTCAAAAGATCCTGCAGACAGCGATAAATGCACAACGTGCAAGAGAAGCTGCAAAGCGTGCAAGGGAACTTGTAAGAAGAAAGAGCGCTCTTGAAGGTGGAACACTTCCTGGTAAACTTGCAGATTGTTCCGAGAAAGATCCGTCGATCTGTGAGTTGTACCTTGTAGAGGGGGATTCTGCAGGAGGATCTGCAAAGCAGGGTAGAGATCGTAATTTTCAGGCGATACTTCCACTGAGGGGGAAGATCCTCAATGTTGAGAAGTCAAGGATTGACAAAATCCTGAAGAACAATGAGATACAGGCTATAATAACCGCGATCGGGACCGGGATTGGCGAGGAGTTCGATATTACGCGGGCAAGATACCACAGTATCGTGATAATGACTGATGCAGATGTGGATGGTTCGCACATTAGAACCCTCCTGCTCACATTCTTCTACCGTTATATGGGGCCACTGATCGATGAGGGCTACATCTTTATCGCACAACCTCCTCTCTACAGGGTGAAGAAGGGGAAGTATGAACGATATATCTTCAACGATGATGAGCTTGAGAGTGTACTCGAAGAGATCGGGCGAGAGGGGGTTAACATACAGCTATACAAGGGACTCGGTGAGATGAACCCACAGCAGTTATGGGATACAACGATGAACCCTGAGACACGAATCATCAAACAGGTCACTCTTGAGGATGCGATTGAAGCAGATGAGATATTCACCACTCTGATGGGGGAAAAGGTTGAACCACGCAGAAATTTTATCAGAGAACATGCAAAGCAGGTTAGATTTCTGGATGTTTGAGAACGAGAGAAAGGCAGGAGGATGTCTGTATGGAATCATTTAGCATTGACGAAAACACAGTCAGGTATGAGAAGCGAATCGCTGCTGAGTCGGCTGTCAGGCTTGTTGAGAGTGGTATGGATGTGGGGCTTGGAACAGGTTCTACAGCAGAGCTGGTTATAAAGCGGCTTGGTTATCTTGTCAAGCATGAGGGGCTTGAGATACGGGCTGTTGCAACTTCAAAACGTTCAGAGAGACTGGCTCATCAGCTGGGCATCGAGATTAAGACGCTTGATGAGCTTCCAGAGCTTGATATATGTATAGATGGAGCGGATCAGGTTGATTCAAAGCTTAACCTCATAAAAGGGGGTGGAGGTGCACATACAAGGGAGAAGATCGTTGCATCATCGAGCAATCGGTTTATAGTATGTGTGGATGAGAGAAAGATCGTCCCAACCCTCAGACGAGCCGTTCCAATCGAGGTTCTCTCATTTGCAAAAGCACCTGTGTCAGCGCGTATCAGGGATTTGGGTGGTACGCCAGTTCTGAGAATGCAGGAAGGAACCCAATTTGTGACAGACAACGGTAACATCATCATCGATGCTGACTTTGGTGCAATCAAGAATCCTGAAGAACTGGCTGTCCTGCTCTCTCAGATTCCAGGCGTTGTTGAACATGGAATATTCATGCGACCCACTGAGGTTCATGTTGGCGAGAGAAAAGGTGTCAGGATTTTGTCTTGATTTTAAAATATAAAAAAGAAAAAAGGATCTCAAGAGATCCTGCTTATGGGAATAGGTTTATGTAGATATCAACACCGTATGAGGCTGGCGTTGTCAGATCTTTTATCACCGCTGCTCCATGTTCAGGGTTCAGCTCGATCCGCATCGGTTCTCTTGCCGGAAAGTCTATGCTTGGCTTGAGGTTGATCGTAACGAGATCGCCTGAGTTGATGACATAGTTGCTATTTGCTGTATTGTATGAGTCATCCTCATCCCGTCGTTCTGTGACCGTGAAGGTCGTTGAGGTGAGGTTGGTTGCGCTGTACTGTATATTGTCTGTACGCCCCGTCTTGTTCTGGATCGAGATTCTGAGCTGGGAGATGTCAATATCACCCGCGCCTGCCATCACTTTGACCGTGATGTTCACATATTCAAGGTCATTTGTGCTTGCACTTGATCGATGTCCAACGATGTTTTCGATCCCGATGTTCGATGAGACCTCTTCGATCGCTTGAGCCCCTGTCTCCTGAGATTTCTGCTGGAGAACCCCTGATGTCTGGATCAGGACTGCTGCTGCAACCGCTGCAACAAGTACCATCGCTATGAAGATGATCAGTGTGCCGATCCCTGCCTGCGCGTCGCTGTCACTCATTAAATTTTTATTTCGTATATGTTTCATATTTATTTCACCTTTGCGAAATATTAAATTCATATATTTACTTTAATAATATTTATGTTTATTAAAGTATAAAAGGTTTGTGGTTGAAAATACCAAACAGTAAACAGAAACCCTAAATAAGATTGTATAGAAATATAAATATGAGGGGTAAAATATCATGATTGAAGGTGTGTTAATCCATGCACTTGTATGTTTCGAGGTCACGCTTGTATCTTTCTGGCTTGCAATGAAGATGTTTGTGAAGCACGATCCAGGTGACCAGCGATACCTTATATCGATCAGTTTTGGGCTATTCTGGATGCTTTTTGGGATATCTTATCTCTGTATTAGCCTTTATCTTTTATCTGCCGCTTATCATGGAGCTGATTGGGCATCAGCAACATTTCTCTACTGTGGGTTCTCATCCTTCGCCCTGATAACAGCACCGCTTGCATTCTTCATCGTCCAGATACTTATAGGAAACAGAAAGATAAGCCTCCCGGCTTCTCTGGCTTTTATGATGATTGGGCTAATCTATATTATCCTGCTCTTCAGGTATGGCGTGGAGGTATCTGACCCTGGTTACTGGTCTGTGAACTTCAGGATGCATCATCTGCTCGTTTTGATGTTCGTATATGCCATCTATATCCCTGCGGTAGCGATGATAATGGCACTGATTCCGTTTATTGCGTTAAAGATGATACCTGCCCTTACAAAGTACAAGATTGCGATGTCCCTGATCTCCCTCTCGATCGTATATGGCTTCACGTTGCTTGCTATCCTGCATCTCGGTGATTTAGATGGCTTACTTTTTGATATAATGATCCTCATCGGGACGCTGGTTGCATATGTGGGTTATTTTCCCCCAGAATGCCTTGTTGAATGGTTCAGACTCAAAGATCCTGCCATCCCAGAGTTTGAAAACCAGCAGGATTGGGGGTGTGATGAGCTATGACAGGGGAGATCGACACTGCATGGGAGCTGGAAGTTGCAGAGTTCTACAGATCGCTCGGGATAGCGCAGGGACCGGGTGATATCCAGTACCGTCTGATAATTCTTGTGCTTGCAAAAAATGGTGTTGGGAGGTTGACAAAGTTCTCAGAGATACGCAATTACACGGATGGACTGATTGATCGTGGGAATATTGGGAGCAAGATGAAAACTGTCTTCCAGCTCGACGGCCTTGTGAAGCGTGTTGGCAGGGGTGAGTACGTGCTGACAGAGAAGGGAGCGGTTGCTGCCGAGTTTATACAGAAGAGTTCAAACTATTACAGCGATATAAAACTTACACGGGAGATCATCGATAGATTCCCCTGATTCTTTAGATTATTCGGATAGTGGGTAAGGTTCGGTATCAGACCTGAATGGAAGATCTTCGCCTTTTATGAGCAGTTTTTTATCGATATGCATCGCACGATTCAGAATGATCCGCTTTCCCCGCTTGGTCAGGGCAAAGAGTGGAATCTTGGTACCAATCTGGATGAGTGCACGTCTCCCCACAATCTCACGTATGCTCTCGGATGCACAGGCGGTGATAACATCAACATGCTCTGCCATGGCTTCAACCTCCCACTGCGCAAGCCCTGTTGTATGAACAGTAAATATTGTGATCTCTGTTCCACTCTTCTCTTCAAGTTCCCGCAGGCGTTTTGCATCCTCAGCTCGGATCACCGATACGCCAATCTTTTTGTATCCAAGCTCGATTGCTCGTTCAACCCCCGCGACCTGGTCTATCTTTGCGGTTGCAGGATCGAGTACAACCGCACCTCCTGCTTCAAGCCTATCGATCACATCAGGGATGGGTGATGCCACGATCACGGCTGGCATCTGTCCTGCGATGCCCTCGATCAGTTCAGGATCGCCAACAATCACTGTTCCAGCACCATCTGAAACCTCAACTGCAACATCGATAAGTCCGTCCCTGCGGGCATCCATCATCATCTCAGATACACCAAAATCAACCTCAGGAAGGAGTTCGAATGTTCTTCGTTCTGTGAAAAGCCCTCTTTTCTCAATCATCACCTTCTGGACACGTTCAGCAATAAACTCACGTGTGAACTCATCGAGTCCAAAAAAGTCCTTCCAGAGTGGGCATGACTTAACAAGTGGTTCTCCAACCTCTTCCACCTTCCCGTTCTTGATGACAACCCGCGTCTTACCTGCAATCTCTATGACGTGCACGACCTCGGCATCATTCTCTCTCATTTAACTCCTTCTTCAACTCTCTTTGTGATCTCTTCAAACACCTTCCCAACGCTGGAGTTTGCATCAAGGACAACCGGGATGCCACTATCCGAGGATTCAACGACGTTCGCCTCAAGTGGTATACTCCCCAGGAATGGTATATTCATATCGAGCGCTGTACGCTTTCCGCCACCAGACTTGAAGATCTCAATCTTTTCGCCACACTTTGGACAGACAAAACCGCTCATGTTTTCAATTATACCAATGACCGGCACCTGGATTGTGTTTGAAAATGTTACAGCTTTTCTTGCATCAAGAAGAGCCACATCCTGTGGGGTTGTGACGATTATTGCCCCGTCAATATCTGGTATAAGCTGTGCGATACTGAGCGGTTCGTCTCCTGTCCCTGGTGGAAGATCTACAATGAGGTAATCGAGTTCACCCCACTCAACATCAGCCAGAAACTGCCTTATCGCCCCCATCTTGATGGGTCCTCGCCAGATCACCGGATCATCCTTTGAGGCAAGAAGGAATGCCATCGACATCAGCTTTATACCTGGAGGGACAAGAACAGGTCTAACCTTCCCCTCGATGATATCAGGCCTCTCATCCTCTGCACCAAGCATCTTCGGGATGTTTGGACCGTGTATGTCTGCATCCAGGATACCGACATTCTTTCCCTGTTTTGCGAGCGCCATTGCAAGGTTCACGGCAACTGTTGATTTACCAACACCTCCCTTGCCACTCATAACTGCGATCTTATGCTTTATCGCATTCATTCGTTCATTTATGGCCTTTGTCTGCTCTTCCATCTGCTTCTGGTGATCTGCTGCCACAAATTATCACCCTTTTGCCTCAAGCGCTGCCTTGATCTTCTTGAGCCTGGAGAAGTTCTCTCGCTCCATCTCCTCAAGTCGCATTCGGATGTACTTCCGTGTGGCAACGAGTTTTGGCACTACGATGTACTCAAGTGCATTAACCCGACGCTTTGTCTTTTCAACCTCTATTGCAAGCTTCTTGACGGTTTCCTCAACCTCTGCAAGCTTTATGATTGTATCAAGTGCTTCTTCAAAGTGTTTTGCACAGGTATCAACAGCAGAGGTTGTATCTGTGAAAGTATAACCTCGCTCGATAGAACTTCGTTTCACACTCTCAGCCTCGATGAGGGGGACCTTCACACCCATGATGTTTCGGGTCCCGATATCAACCGAAATCTCGCGAGACGTTGTGAGCGAGATCCCATGCACATTATCAACCCCGATCATCGCCTGAGCTGCCACAAGATCATTGAACGCAACCTCAAGGTTCTTCTCAACCTCACCCTTCATCCTGCGCACATCACCCACAACATCTAAAAACTCAGCAACAAGTGCATCCCGCTTCTCTTTGAGGAGCTGGTGGCCTTTCTCTGCAAGCGTAACCCGTCTTGAAAGCTTTAGAAGCTCCATCCGTGTCGGGCTGATACCTTCGATAATATCTGCCATTTTTTACCTCGCCGATACCATCTCAGGCTCTGTATTTTGGATGGTATTTCTTGATGATATGCTCATCGATACGCTTCAGTTCGCCCTCTGGAAGCATCGATAAAAGTTCCCAGCCAAGATCAAGTGTCTGAAAGATTGTTCTGTCTTCATCGGGACTCTGCGTCACGAACTCCCGCTCGTATCGGTCTGCAAACTCGAGGTACTTTCGATCACGTTCGGTGAGTGCTTCCTCACCAACAACTGCAACCAGATCTCGCATATCTCTGCCCTCAGCATACGCTGCATAGAGCTGGTTTGCAACACCCGCGTGATCCTCCCGCGTTCGCCCAGGACCGATGCCCTCGTCCATCAGCCTTGATAGCGATGGCAGGACGTCCACAGGTGGATATATTCCTTTTCTGTGGAGTGCTCTTGACTGTACAAACTGCCCCTCGGTGATATAGCCTGTGAGATCGGGTATTGGATGTGTGATGTCATCGTCAGGCATTGAGAGCACTGGAATCTGTGTGATCGATCCCTTTCTACCTCTGATTCTACCTGCTCGTTCATAGATCGTTGAGAGATCGGTGTACATGTAACCAGGATAGCCACGCCTTCCAGGAACTTCTTCACGAGCGGCTGAGATCTCTCGCAATGCCTCGCAGTAGTTTGTCATATCTGTCAGGATAACGAGGATGTGCATATCACACTCATACGCGAGATACTCAGCAGTTGTAAGTGCCATACGGGGTGTGATGATCCGCTCTATGGCCGGGTCATCTGCAAGGTTCATGAATGCAACGATTCGCTCAAGTGCACCGGTTCGCTCAAAGTCATGCATGAAGAAGGCTGCATCCTCATGTGTAATACCCATTGCTGCAAATATAACCGAGAAAGGCTCTTCTGAACCAAGCACCTTTGCCTGGCGTGCGATCTGAGCTGCAAGATCATTATGTGGCAGCCCTGATCCCGAGAAGATTGGAAGCTTCTGTCCTCGAACGAGTGTATTCATTCCATCGATCGTCGAGATTCCCGTCTGGATGAACTCGTTCGGAAACGCCCTTGATGTCGGATTTATCGCAGCACCATTTATATCGAGTTTCATCTCAGGGATGATCGGTGGCGCACCGTCGATCGGTCGCCCAAGTCCGTCAAAGAACCTGCCGACCATCTCTCTGGATACCCCAATACGCAGGATATCACCGGTGAATCTGACCTTCGTCAAATCCGTATCGATCCCGCGCGTCCCTTCGAAGACCTGAACGACGGCGATACCTTCTCTTGCCTCTAAAACCTGCCCCATTCGAGTCTCGCCCGATGGGGTATTGATATTCACCACCTCACCGTATGCAACACCCTCAACGCCTTCTACAACGATGAGTGGTCCTGCTACCTCAGTGACAGCCGTGTATTCACGAGTTGTAATATCTGCTGATGCCATTTTTACGCCTCCAGTTTGGCAAACTGTTCGTCCATATGCTTCAAGATCATTTCATGGTACGATTTGAATTCTTCAAGTGGTACATATTTCATCCTTGCAATCTCATCCTTTACCGGAACTGATTCGATCTTGGAGATTGCGACACCTGCATCAATGGCTTCGTCAGCTTTCTCATAGAATTTCAGGATTGCGTTTGCCATGAGATACTGTTTTTCGAGTGCACAATATGAATCTACCTCATGATATGCGTTCTGCTGCAGGAAATCCTCTCTCACCATCCTTGCAACATCGAGAAGCACTCGTTCACGCTCTGGAAGTGCATCCGCACCCACAAGCTGAACAATCTCCTGAAGCTCTGACTCTGTCTGGAGGATCGACATCATCTTGTTTCGCTGATCCATAAATCCTGGAGGAGCGTTCTTTTCAAACCACGGTTTAAGTGTGTCCAGATAGAGCGTGTAACTTCTGAGCCAGTTTATCGCAGGGAAATGCCGCCTATCAGCAAGCGTTGAGTCAAGCGCCCAGAATACGCTCACAACACGGAGTGTATTCTGTGATACAGGCTCTGACAGATCACCACCTGGTGGCGATACTGCACCAACCGCAGATACTGATCCCTTCTCATCCCTTGATCCAAGCACCTCCACTCTGCCCGTTCGCTCGTAGAAGTCAGCAAGACGTGTTGCAAGGTATGCTGGATAACCTTCCTCACCTGGCATCTCCTCAAGCCTGCCTGAGACCTCACGAAGTGCCTCGGCCCAGCGAGAGGTTGAGTCGGCCATCATCGAGACATCGTATCCCATATCTCTGTAGTACTCAGCAATCGTAATACCTGTGTAGATCGATGCTTCACGGGCTGCAACAGGCATGTTGGATGTGTTTGCAATCAGGACCGATCGCTCCATCAGCTTCTCGCCTGTTGTGGGGTCATCCAGTTCCGGGAACGTATCAAGCACCTCTGTCATCTCGTTTCCACGCTCACCACAACCCACATAGACAACGACCTGTGCATCAGACCACTTTGCAAGCTGATGCTGTGAAACCGTCTTTCCAGTTCCAAACCCACCTGGAATTGCGCCTGCACCGCCCTTTGCCATCGGGAAGAATGTATCATAGATCCGCTGTCCTGTCAGAAGCGGTACCTCAGCATCAAGCTTCTTGGCATAGGGTCTTCCAATTCGAACAGGCCATTTCTGCACCATCGTGAGTTCTTCTGTACCAGCATCGGTCTCGATTACGGCGATTGTGTCCAGAATTGTCTTTTTACCGCCATTGATCTTGATGAGTTTTCCACCCATACCTGGTGGCACCATGATCTTGTGTGTGATGACCTTTGACTCTGGTACTGTTCCAAGTACATCCCCGCCCTCAAGAGTCTTGCCTTCTTCAGCCGTTGGTGTAAACTCCCACTGCACCGTCTCATCAAGTGCTGGTACCTCAACACCCCTGGTTATGTAGTCACCTGCACGCTTTCTGATCTCATCAAGCGGTCGCTGTATACCATCATAGAAGTTTGTTATGATCCCCGGTCCAAGTGTTGCAGATAGAGGAGCACCGGTTCGAATAACAGGTTCACCGGGTTTAAGTCCTGTTGTATCCTCATACACCTGAATGTAGGCAAGGTCCCCGTCAAGTCGGATCGTTTCTCCCATCAGCCCTTCCTCGCCGACCTTGACCAGCTCGTACATCTCACACCCTCTGATCTTATCTGCGATCACAAGGGGTCCTGAGATCTTAGAGATAATACCATTTTCACTCATTATATCTCAACTCCAATAGCCTTCCTGATCAACTCACGAAGCGGATCTACCTCTCGTACCATGGTTCCTCTTTTATCAGGAACCTCGACGATGATCGGTGTTATCCCTTTCTTCTTCTCGTTGATCTCATTAATACCATCACGAATCCCATCAGCAATCCGTTCTGTGGTGATTATAATCCCACAATCTTCATCTGAAGACAACTCTTTAAAGATCGATAACGCATCCTCTGGGTTTATCACATCCCATGTCTGGGTTATACCAGCCAATCTGAAACCTGTGGTGGTATCCGGATCTGCGATGACTGTTATATTCAAATTTACGCACCCCCAAAGAGCGTGGTGGTTATCTCGGTTCTTAAAACCTCTGAGAAGCGTTCCATTCGCTTATCGAAGGTATTGTCCACCTCAATTCTTCCGTCGAGCGTGCGAACAACCACACCACCCATCCCGGTCACTCGCTCATCTGAGAGGACGAGTTCCACCCCAATTTCATTTGAGATCGCATCAAGATCGATTGTGTCGCCTTCAGAAAGGATTACTTCAAGTTTGTCAGCCCCAATACTCTGAACAGCTTCATGGATCAGTCCTTTGAGAACGTCATTGTACTTCGGACTGTCTCTGATCTTCTTGACCTCATTCTTTGTTGCATCAAGAACCTGATTGATCAATTCTTCCTGCACCTCCCATTTGAGCCTTCTTGCTTTGAGATTTGCATCTGCAATTATTCGCTGTTTCTCAAGGATTGCATCCTTCTCACTCTTTTCCAGTATTGCCTGCCTGCGGCGTTCTGCATCAGCATTTGCTTCCTCAAGGATTGCTTTACGCTTATTGTTTGCCTCTGCAATTATCGCCTCGACCTCGGCATTTACGCGCTCCTCGATCTTCTTGATGATCTCGTCTGCACCCATCATTCCACCCCCAGAAGTCTTGCAACCGCGGCTTCCCTGGCTTTCTCGACCAAAGAGAGAGCATCAGATCTCATCCGCTCAGCCTCTTCTTTTGCATTTTCAAGAATGCCTCTCGCCTCGACATTTGCTTCATTTATGCTCTCCTCGATCCTTGATCTTGCTGCATCTGTAGCATCTTTTTCGACCTTTGCGATAAGTTCCTTCGCTTCTTTTCCAGCGTTCTCAACTATCGCAGCGGCTTCAACTTTTGCATCTTCAATTCGCTGTTGCGCCCTCTCTTCCGCATCTTTTATCAATTTGAGTGACTCTACAACCGTATAAACTCCTCCTGTAACATCGATCAACGTGATTTCACAACGACCTGTGACCTTTCATCATTCCTTTCATCATACTTTATATATTCTTTTCTATTTAATCAGAGAATCCGAAAGATCCACGCCAATTCCCATGATCTCATGCACTCCTTCAAAGACCGCTCTGGCAATATCTCGACAACCCCTGGCAGCCGTCCATTTATCAAGCATAATCGGTGCACAGGATAGTAGTCTGCCAACATCTTCCCCAAAGACTGTTTCGGCCCCAATCGCACCGGTTAAGAATATATTCAAATCCTCAAACTCAAATCCATGGTCTTTGAGAAGCACAGCCATTGCAGCAATCTCCATCGAAACAAAGAGCGCAAGTACAACTTTTGGTGTCACTCCTTTAATCTCATTCATTTTATAAATAACCCCGCCCTTTGAGAAGGCTTCGTTTGCACTCCACTCCCCTCTCTCCACTTTTCTTATCATCTCGAGATCCAGCGGTCCCTGAAGCGCTCCAGGTGCAAAAAGACATGCATCAATCGCTCCAACAATCTTACCATCTGCGACGCCAACTGTAACTGTATTTGAACTCACGTCAGCGACGATAAAGCTTTTGTGACCTGCAAGATATATGTGATAACATACACCGACCTTTTCGGGGCTTGCCCCATGTGAGAAGACGTTCATTCTCGGATCTCCGACAGTTCCGCGATGGATACCAGGGATCAGGACCGCTGGTATGGATGAAGCACGAATTGCATCAAATACCTTTGTACCACCACCAATCTGAATCCCTGCACCATCTCCAGCCTGTACTCCCCTTGTTTTACTCTCTGAGATCGGGATGATCTTGGTGATCTCATCCCCCATCGAATAGGAGACCCCCATCAGTGTTATATCGTCTGTGGAGATCTCAAGGTTCTTCTCAATCTCATCTATGATCTCCTGTGATCCTAACCTGTTCGCCCGGTCTCGCCTGAGTTCAAAGACACTACTTTCTGATGCAAAGCGAATCGCACGCGTCCCGTGATCAAGACCAACGAACATCTTTCACACCACCATTGTGATTGTGGTTGAAAAGGTTAACTCCCTGTGATAGAGGGGGTAGGAATTATATACTCCCTCGGAAAAATTAGTAGTTGGAATTATTGGAAGCTAATCTGAGACTGTGGGGGAAATAAGTTGGGACTTGGTAGGCTGCGAAAGCTGCTCCAGAAAGAGAAATCAATAGATTTTGGAGAGTACAGCCCATCTGAATTTGGGTATCTCTTTGAAGAACCAGTTTTTGATGGTTTTGAGACTGTTGATCGCTACTGGCTTGAAGAACCCTATTCTCATGCAACAATTTTAAGAAAAGAACATGATGAATATTATTACCATGTGACAGAACCACAGCTTTCATCCTACGAGAAAATATTGCTTCGAGACGTGAGAGAAATTATACATCACAGACTTCTTGAAGCATCGCTCAAAGGTGTCAGAAAGGAGGATCTTCTGAAGCGTCTGGTACGTGAGGTGGTTGCAGACTATATCATTGAGATCGAACCGATCCTCTTCTTCAAGATTGA
Organism: Candidatus Syntrophoarchaeum caldarius; assembly: GCA_001766815.1. Classification (NCBI taxonomy): domain Archaea; kingdom Methanobacteriati; phylum Halobacteriota; class Candidatus Syntropharchaeia; order Candidatus Syntropharchaeales; genus Candidatus Syntropharchaeum; species Candidatus Syntropharchaeum caldarium. Next base: position 207,334 of record LYOS01000003.1, on the reverse strand, counting down.
GTATTATATATTACGGGACTATCTCAGGTTCGGGAAGCTCACACCACTTATGAAAGATGCTTATATCGAGGATATTTCATGTAATGGATGGGAGAAGCCGATTTACATATATCACAAACGCTACCGTGACATCGAGACGAATGTGGTCTTTGAGAAGCGAGAACTCGATGAGTTTGTACAGGTATTCACGCAGAAGGGAGGAAAGCACATTTCAAAGCGAGATCCGCTGATTCATGCCACGATGCCAGATGGCAGCAGGATCCAGCTCACATTCAGTGATGAAATCACGAAACATGGGAGCACATTCACGATCAGAAAGTTCAACGAGATGCCCACCACCCCGATCGATCTCATTGCCTGGAAGACTTTCTCGCCTGAAACGCTGGCATACCTCTGGCTTGCGGTTGAAAACGCCAAGAGTCTGCTCTTTATTGGCGGAACTGCCTCTGGCAAGACAACGTCATTAAATGCGATTTCACTATTCATACCCTTAAGGGCAAAGATTGTAACACTTGAGGATACGCGAGAGATTCGACTACCTCACCCCAACTGGATACCTGATGTTACACGTGTCTCTGTATCAGGCACAGGAGAGAATGTTGACATGTACAAGCTCCTCAAGTCCGCACTGAGGCAACGACCTGAGTACCTGCTCGTGGGAGAGGTGAGGGGGGAAGAAGCACTCACACTCTTTCAGGCAATGTCAACAGGACATACAACATTCTCCACAATGCATGCCGATTCTGTGGAAACTGCGATAAGACGGCTTGAAAGTCCGCCGATCAACGTACCAAGAGGGATGCTCGAGGCGCTTGATATCATATCAGTCCAGGCTCAGACACACGTCAATGGGGAGCGCGTCAGAAGAAACCTGAAACTCACAGAGATTACGGGTATCGATACATCAACACGAAACATCAAGACGATAGAGGTCTTCAGGTGGGATCCAGCACTTGATGAGTTCTATCGTTCAGGAAACTCAGAGGTCGCAGCATCCATCATGCAATTAAGAGGTTGGGATAGGACAGAACTTGAAGAAGAACTTAATAAGCGACGTATTGTGCTCGAATTTATGTTTAATAAAGGAATCAGAGACTTTGACACAGTTACAAAGCTTATCCATGATTTCCAGTCCGATCCTGCAAAAGTGATGAAGTGGATCAACCTCGATGCATGGAGTAAGCTTGCGACGCGAAACAGGAGCAGAGCTGGAAGCGCAGTTGCAACATGAACCGTACGTCAGGTTGTATATTCAGCATTTATCCGTACATACTCATAGGAGAGGTCACAGCCCCATCCTTTTGCTTCCTCATCACCGAGTCCAATATCGACCAGGATCTGGATCTCGTTCTCATCAAAGATCCTTGACGCTACGTCCATCTCATTGCGTGCTTTTCCCTGATATAGCACAGATGCTGTCAACCCACCACCTGCAAGCTCAATTGAGAGCTTATCTTCCTGCACACACGCCCCTGAGTAGCCTATCGCAGATGCTATCCTGCCCCAGTTTGGATCTCCACCAAATATAGCGGTCTTAACAAGTGGGGATCTCAGGATAGTTTTAACAGCCATTGTGGCATCCTCTTTGGTCACTGCACCCCTTACCATAACCTCGATCAACTTTGTTGCACCCTCGCCATCTGCCGCGATCATCTTTGCAAGGCTCTCGCATACGTGACTCAGGGCAGCCTGAAATTCCGTGATAGCCACATTGCTTCTTCTGCCAGTTGATACAAGAAGCACCATATCGTTTGTGCTCATATCCCCATCAACAACCGTCATATTAAACGAATGATTGACGGCCTCCCTCAGTGCATCCTGAAGCGTTTTGTGGTCTAAAGCCGCATCTGTATAGATAAAAGCGAGCATTGTCGCCATATCGGGTGCGATCATCCCTGATCCTTTTGCAACACCCCCGATCACAAAACCGTTTGACCCCCTTATTTCGACTGCAACCTCTTTTGGATGCGTGTCTGTTGTCATTATTGCCTCTGCAACCATCCTGCTTGCATCTGGTGAAGAATTAAGTTTATCCTTTATGAGATTGAACTCACTGAGAATCAGGTCCATATCAAGTCTTACCCCAATAACACCGGTTGATGCGATGAGAACAGTCTCAGGGGAGATCTTGAGGTGCTGTGCAACCATTTTGCAGATCTTTTCAGCATCCCTGATTCCCTCATCGCCTGTAAATGCATTTGCACACCCACTATTTATGATAACCGCATTACAGATTCCACTTCTCGCAATATGCTCATTTGTTACAAGAAGTGACCCGCTCTTGAAGCTGTTCTTTGTGTAAACACAGGCAGCTGTACCTCCGCCAGAGATTAAAGCAAGCCCGTATTTACCCTTCTTTATACCAGCCGCCTTCACGCCTTCTACGGCAGTTATTCCACCGTTGATTGAATTTATCTGCATCTTGAATCGAAGAGATACCCGGGTTCTCTAATCTCTGTAGATAACCCCTACGATTGCACCGTTGATTAGGTTAACCACGAGCGCCTGCACTATCCAGTAGACAACCACGGTTGTAGCTATCGTCATATAAAACGGCATTGACGCAATTCCAGAGAGCACTCCTACCAACCAGACGATGAGTCCGTACGTCATCCCCTTCTTAACACCCTCACCTGGAATTCCACCTGATATGAATGCATACACCGCTACAAATATCATCGCACCAAGGAGCTCAATGACATTTGCTCCGATCACATTTCCTGCAGCCATTATTTCAGTAGGATCCTTCCATATATTTGGCGGTAGCTGATAAACCCAGTTGAAGAGCCACCCACAGGTCAAAACGCCAAAGGCCGTGCCCACTATCCATATAATAATACCTGCAATCAGAATTCGTTTGATATTCATAAGATCGCCTCACCACTCTTGTGTATTTTGCGTTTAAATAATTTGGCTGTGTTTCTATCGGATTGCGAGATCACCACACCAGCCCCTTCTCCTTCGCATACCTCCGCATCTTTTCATCACCCTCGATTATCGTGTACAGGGGTATGAGATTAACACCCCAGTTTGTAATCTCCCTGATGTAGGCATCGACCGTTCCAATATCTGCCCAGTAGAGCGATGCACCTTCAAACTCCGAGATCACTGCCTGCTGAACACCTGTGTTGTAACCATAGAGCCTGCCCTCCTCTGCAAGTTTTGTCAGGATAACATCAGCCTCACGCCACTTCTGTTCACCAAATGATCTATCGATCTCCATGATCTCATCATGAATCCCGTAAGAGTAGATCGTAATTCCTGCATTGATGAGCGCACGCCCATTGATAACGAGTTTTTCCTCCCACTGGGGCGTGTTGGGTTCGGGTTTCTCAATGAATCTCCGGATCTGATACAGCCCTTCATCAACCTCGCTGGATCTCGAATCGATCACACCAAATCTGTACGACTCTTTCTCAAGTACTGGGTAGAGAATAACCGTGCAAATCGGCTTATCAACCTCACGCTGTCTTTTCATGTGCAGATCGATAGCAGGTTTCAGGAAGAAGTTGAACCAGATATCCCCGCTCATAAGAACAACCACGTCATCATCGTCCAGGTCAAGCTTCTCAAAAGCTTTAAATGCGTTTGCGAGTGCTCCCCCAGTATCTCGCCTCTTTTTCTCAAATACCTCGATGATATGTGGTTTATTTGCATGTCCGCCGTATATCGCATTGAACCAGTCGTACAGCTCTTCTGCAATAATGGCATGAACTTCATCGACCCCAAACACCCTCAACATATTCAAAGGTTCTGCAAGAAGTGAGGTTTCACGCCACGCTTCCCAGAAAGTCGCCAACAGCGCCTCATCATCCTCCTCAGAAAGCACTTCGCACAGAGCTGGATATGAATCGGAAATAAAGGATCTCTCAAGTACCTTTTTTTCAAGTGATGAAACGAGCTTCCCTGAATATTTCCGTTGGAACTTTTCTATCTTTTGCTTCATCAATAGCTCAACTTCACGCTCCAGATTCTCGTACTTTTCCTTTTTGATTACATTCATTATACTTTGACATGTATGAGGAATTGTTTCAAGTATTCCAAGGCTTTCAAGACTTTGCAATACTTTTAAATCCTCTTCATTCTCTACAATCTCAATCAGAGTCTCAGAAACAGCTTGCTGTAGCTCTCCTGCAATTTTGGACCTCTCCCCAATCGGAATCGGCATAGGTAAAAAGATTTTTGTGAGTGCAGCTTTTGTAATTGTTGATAGGCGCATTCCCCACCCACCTATGAAGATTCCGACAGGTGGTACATTCCGTTTCATAGTCTCACCCGAAAAACGAGATGAACGCATAAATATAAATAACCCTATGGAAAGGTATGATCAAGAAAATGGGGTGCATGAATCTTGTTTAAAGTAGGCGAGGCATTGATGGGTGAGGGTGGCGAACTCGCACACATCGATCTTATAGTGGGAAGTAAGAGTGGCCCGGTTGGCATGGCGTTTACCAACGGCATGACTCAGCTTTCTGCTGGACATACACCACTCTTAGCTGTGATCAGACCAAACCTCCCTGTGAAACCGTCCACACTGATCGTTCCAAAAGTAACGGTTGAGAACCTTGATCAGGCATCAAAGATCTTTGGCCCTGCTCAAACAGGTGTTGCAAAGGCAATTGCAGATGCAATGGAGGAAGGAATCATACAGAAAGAGGAAGCGGAAGATCAAGTGATTATTGCCAGTGTATTTATCCATCCAGAGGCGAAGGATTACAATAAAATCTATAGGTACAACTACGGTGCGACAAAACTCGCATTGAAACGCGCTCTGATTGGATTTCCTGATGCAGATACGGTCCTCTATGAAAAGGATCGTTCAATACATCCTGTGATGGGATTCAAGGTTACAAAGCTCTGGGATCCACCATACCTCCAGATTGCACTCGACATACCCGACCTGGATCTGATAACCCACGTTCTTTCGCAGGTACCGAAAAATGATCATCTGATAATCGAGGCGGGAACACCACTGATAAAGCGGTACGGACTTGATGTTCTCGGCAAAATTCGCGAAATAAAACCTGATGCGTTCATTGTTGCAGATCTGAAGACGCTTGATACCGGAAACCTCGAGGCAAGGATGGCATCAGACCTCACTGCTGATGCGGTTGTAATATCAGGGCTTGCACCGATTGAAACGATAGATAAGGCTATTGAAGAGGCAAAGAAGACGGGGATCTATGCTGTGATCGATATGCTCAATGTGGATGATCCTGTTGAGGTTCTGAGGCAGTTGAAGACGCTGCCAGAGGTTGTCGAGTTACATCGCGCGATTGATGTGGAACTTTATGGCGAAGGTTCACACGAAGCATGGGGAGCCATCGGGGCGATAAAAGAGCTTGGACAGATCCTGGTTGGGGTCGCAGGAGGAATAACAGAGGATACAGTGCAACTTGCCCTTGATAGTGGTGCAGACATTCTCATCGTCGGACGTGCTATCACAAAGAGCAAAGATGTCGAAGGAGCATGCCGCAGGTTCCTGAAGGCTCTGAACAAAGAAGAAATAGATCAGCGCAGGGTGATGACAGATTTCTGATGAATATCCACTACCTTTCGTATTTATCAATGCCGCAATGAGTGCAGACGGCAAGATCTCTACAAAAGATCGAGTGCAGGTCAAAATCAGCAATGATGATGACTTAAAGCGTGTTGACAAATTAAAATGCGGCATTGATGCGATCATGGTGGGAATTGGGACGATCCTCGCAGATGATCCCTCTCTAACCGTAAAATCTGGTGAATGCCCAAATCCGACACGGGTGGTTGTGGATAGTCGTGCCAGAACCCCACTCGATGCTGAAATTCTCCATAAAGGCGATGGGGAGCGGATAATTCTTGTATCTGAAGCTGCACCTCTTGAACGTATCAGTGCGCTCTCTGAGTATGCCCAGATTGTGATTGCAGGGGAAGACCAGGTCGATCTCAGAGCAGGGCTTCTTGAGCTTAAGCGTCAGGGTATCGACCGCATCATGGTTGAAGGAGGTGGGACGCTCAACTGGTCGCTATTTGCTGGGGGGCTGGTTGATGAATTATACACATACATCGGTGGTCTGGTGGTAGGTGGAGTTGATGCCCCAACGCTCGTTGATGGTGATGGATTCTCGATAAATGAGTCGCTCATACCACTTGAACTGATAGACTTCAAACAGCTTGGAAATGGGGTGCTTCTCAGGTGGAGCGTGAAAAGAGTTTAATATTTCTGAATTTTTTCAAATACCTATGAGGTGATAAACTGGAAAAAGAATATGAAGAAGTGGTTCGGGTCAGGACACCAAGAAAAGATAAGAACGAGATTCTTGGGATCGTTGAGAGTATGCTCGGTTCAAGCAGAATCAGGGTGCGGTGTCTTGATGGTAAGACACGGATGGGAAGAATTGTTGGCAAGATGAAGAAGCGTGTGTGGGTTCGCGAGGGAGATGTGGTTATTGTGATACCATGGGATTTCCAGGACGAGAAGGCAGAAGTTATCTGGAGATACACGCGTCCACAGGTAGAATGGCTGAGAAAAAAAGGATTCCTTGAGGGTGTTGAAGAAGGATGACAGACAAACTTTTGAGAAAGATTGAGGAAGAGATTTCAAGGCTTCACATGAAAGAGCATGGGGTAGAAGAACTCAAGGTGGAGGAGGATGTCTTTGATAAGCCAACCCTTGAGACACTCTACAAACTTGCAAATCGAGGTGTGATCACAGCGATGGGCGGCTCGATCAGCACAGGAAAAGAGGCAAACGTCTTTTATGCACTTGGTGAGGACAAAAGAGAGCTTGCCATAAAGATCTATCGGATCACAACCTCCAACTTCAAAGCGATGAGCGATTATCTCATTGGAGATCCAAGATTTGCGAACATCAAACAATCCAAGAAATCGATCGTCTTTGAATGGACGAAAAAAGAGTTCAAGAACCTCGTACGAGCGCGTGATGCAGGCGTACGAGTCCCTGAGCCGATATTATCAGAACGAAATATCCTCATAATGGAGTTTATAGGCGAACATGAACAGCATGCACCAAGATTGAAGGATGTTGGAAGGGATCTGGAAGATGCTGCATCATTCTTTGAGGTTGTGATCGACTATACCACAAAGTTATATCAGAACGCATCACTCGTCCATGCAGATCTCTCCGAGTTCAATATCCTGGTTGAAGGTGGGAGTGGAGACGAAGCGAGACCTGTTTTCATTGATATTGGTCAGGGCGTAACGCTCGATCATCCGAACGCAGAAGAATTTCTAAGCCGTGACATCCACAATATCTGCAGATATTTCAGTAAGCTGGGTATTGATGCAAGCGAGGAAGATGTGCTGGCGAGCGTGAAAGGTCTGGTTTAACATGTACTAAAATTTGAATTATATAATAACGAAACTAATATATAGCAGAAACTAATAATACTTTTCGAGTAGGGCTAAAAAAGAGGTACGATGATGGAACGGATCAGGACATACATTGGTGGAATGGATGACCTGCTTGAGGGGGGTATTCCAGCAGGATCGGTCATGCTAATCTGTGGAAAACCCGGAGCAATGAAAAGCTCACTTGCATACAGTATCCTCTACAAAAACGTGATCAATGAGAACCGAGAGGGTTTGTACGTCACGCTTGAACAGACACCTGCAAGCATGTTAGAGCAAATGAATGCACTCAATATGCCAGAGCACAAAAGTCTGACAATAGTCTCATATAACGATATTGACGACGAGCTTGAGCGGTCGCGCCTTGATCATCGGCTTGAGCAGAACTGGATCAAACGGATCACAAACTACCTTGAGAATATACAACATGGTAGGAAGAACACGCTTCTTGCCATCGACTCACTTGATGGGCTTTACTCACTCACAAAAGTCGAGATGCCGAGACGTGAGATATTTCTCTTCTTCAAAACGCTTCGTGAGATGGGGTTTACAACCTTTCTTATATCAGAGATGAAGTCGGATTCATACTTCACCAGGTGTGGTGTGGAGGACTTTCTTGCAGATGGTATCATACACCTTGATCTTGAATATAATAGTGATAAGAATGCACTTGCACTTAAAGTTGGTGTGGTTAAGATGCGAGCCACCAACATCGGGAGGCAGTACTTCCCGCTCATCTACAGAGACGATAGCTTTTCTATAATAACAAAACCAACGATTCCTTGAGATGAAGTTCGATGTTGCGATTGTCGGCGGAGGCCCATGTGGTGCAATCGCCGGTAAATACGCGGCAATGCATGGTGCAAAGACTGTTATTATCGAGGAACACCCTGCAATTGGAGAGCCTGTTCAATGTGCAGGGATTGTAAGTACACGGGCGGTTGCTGCCTGTGAACTTGATCGAGGTAACTTCCTCATCAGGAGCGTGCAGGGTGCGTTCGTAAACGCCTTCCACCACCGCCTGAAAATTGATGGACACAGTGAGAAGGCGTGGATCGTTGATCGGAGGTTATTTGATCGGGAACTTGTAGATCATGCGATGGATGCAGGATGTGCACTTTTTCTGAGAAGTAAAGTGCTCAACAGTTCTCGTGGAAGACTCGAACTTCGCATTTCTGGTGAGCGAGAGTTTATCGATGCAGATGTCATCATCGCGGCAGAGGGAGTTTCTCGAAAGATCACAAGGTCCTATCTTGGAGATTCCAATCTCCCAAAGATCATACCTGGAATTCAGGCAGAGGTAAGCTGTGAGTTTGAAGATTCCAGGTTTGTAGAGCTTTTTCTGGGTGAATCAATTGCACCAGGATTTTTTGCATGGATGATACCCACAGAGGAGGGGTTTGGGCGCGTTGGGTTGTGTGTTGCAGATGGTTCAGGACGGTTGCCACTGAGGTACCTCCAGAAGCTCATAAAAGAACATCCCTCGATCACAGGATCAATCACAGATATGGTGATCGGTGGAATCCCGATCGGGATGGCCAGGCGAACGGTCGCAGATGGTTTTCTTGCAGTGGGGGATGCAGCAGGTCAGGTCAAGCCAACAACAGGAGGAGGAATATACACTGGAGCAGTCTGTGCCAAAATAGCAGGTAGTGTGGCGGCAGAGGCAGCACTGGAGGGGGATACGCAAGAAAAAAAACTTCTTGAGTATGAACATAGATGGAGAAAAAGTATCGGGAGAGAACTTGCGATCGGTTTTGCGTTCCATCGCTGGTTCAGCAGGCTTGATGATAGTACCCTCTCGCAGCTGCTTGAATTTCTCAGTGAGCCAGAAATCAAAGAGATGATTGAGGAATTTGGCGATATAGACAGACCATCGATCCTTCTCAAGAAACTTGCCCGCCTCCCGAAGATGAAAGCAGCCAGTTTCGCTCTTGCACTTATGAAAAGTTTTTAGACTATCATTCTAAATTTTATCTATGGCAGATAGACGTCTACAGATTCACATAATTGTGAGTGGTAGGGTGCAGGGTGTATTCTTCAGATATGCGACACAGGCGGTTGCTGAGAAGCTCGGGCTTGATGGCTGGGTCAGAAACCTCTATGATGGCAGGGTCGAGGTGATTGCAGAAGGTACTCAGGATAAGCTTGAGGAGCTTCTATCGTTTGTAAAGAAGGGTCCGCGGGGCGCGAGGGTCGAGGATCTGCGATATGAATGGGATGAGCCTGTACGGGATCTTGGTAAAGGTTTCAGGGTTGCACCAACATCTCCAGCCCCACTCAAAGATCTCTGAGGTAGATCTTATGTGATCCGAGCTTTCCACCATAGTTTCCAGAGGAGATGCCGAGAAGTCCATCCATACCATCTACTGCTTTTATTGAAGCTCTCATCGCTTCTTTAATCTCTTCGATACTTCTCGCGTTTATGACAATCTCTGGTATCGATCTTACCCCCTCAGGCACCTTTGAGTCAGGAATCCTGTCGCGGAGTGTCGGGCAATACAGATGGTTTGTTGTTGGGCCAATCTCAGGATAGTTTGTCTCAACCTTCGAGCCTGCGGCACAGATATCAAAGGACGTGATCGCACCCTCAACTTCTTCGATTGCAGCCACTGCCCTGTCACCGATCGCAAGTGCATGCTCGATCGAATCGCAGTAGAACCAGACGTTTCCGCCCATAAAACCATCACCAAGACCGAGTTTGCGTTCAATCAAAAATTCACCCATCATGAGCGGGATGTTGATCATCTTTCTTCCATATCGCTCTTCTTCCCATTCATAACCATCACCGCAGTGCCCGACTCGTTCCCAGATATCGATCATTTCATCTGATTCGAGCGCGTTAAAGACTGTGGTTGTTGGAACAACAAGAATGCCCTGTCTTATCCGTTTTGAAAGCTCAATCTCAAGCACTTTTTTTGAATCCCCTTTTTTATTCACCCATATCTGAATGATCGAACCAGACCTTCCATCTGGGGTTTCATCCTCGCCGAGCCACCGCTCAAGACCGCCCTCTGCCTCTCCAAATACGGTTGAGGGTAGGGCTGTCGATGAATAGGTCGCTCGCCTGAGTCGTCTGGAATCAGCAGCTGTTACGATCAGCCTCACATATCGCCCATCAAATACCTCACAGAATGTATCCTCAACTTCCATTACCACCAGTCCCATTTCTTTCCATCAACGTAGATCTCTGGATCTTTTATGATGCAATCAAGGTGAATTCCTGCGTCCACATCTCCGCCAAACGCTGTGTTTGTGCCAAATGCGATGTGAACCGTACCCCAGACCTTCTCATCCTCAAGAATATTTCCAATCAGCCTCGCTTCAGGGTTCATCCCGATCGCAAACTCTGCTATATTGTATGCGTTTCGACCTGCACGATCCAGCAGTTCTTTAAATTTCTCTGAACCCTTTCCTGTGATCTGGACCGCCATCCTATCCTTGATCTCAACTTCAAGGAGTGTATCCTCATCCTCAAGTCCTGCTATCGTGCCGTCAAGAACAGCAGTACCCTCGACGTTGGCTGGTGCGAGAAAAAGTTCACCTGCAGGTAGATTCACCCCAATACCCGCTTCATGACATATTCCACTGTCAACGTGCCACTCACACCCCCTGAGATCGATGCTCAGATCACATCCTGAACCTGTCAGAACCCTGATCTCACTGGCATCTGCAAACCTGGATTTCAGGTCTCGGATCGTTCTATCAAGCCTGATATAGTCTGCTTTCATCCCACCAGATCCAAACATATCCTCTGTGATTCCTGGCATCGAGATGATTCTTGCGCCATTTTTGCATGCATCGATACGGGCGTTTGTATGAGTCAGGGATCTTCTTGTGGCAGCAATTATCGCATCAGCCTCAAGCATTGCATTTTTTACAATATCTGATGGTTCTTTTCCGTTGTATTCCAGCTCCTTCATCCGCAGAAGTACCGCCCTATTCCCCTTGCTGTGTGCGTACTCAAGGAGTGAATCTCCGATGCGAGGAGATGTGCCAGTATCGGTGATGATCAGAAGATCTTCGTCAGACTTCAGATCGAGGCAGACATCTATGACGGTTTTAACACTTGCTTCCCACATCTCTCTTCAACTTCTGTTATTATCGGTAATTAAGATTGCTAAATGATCCACCAGGTATCATTCGATCTCCTCTAAACTGCAACCAATGCTCTTCATCGATTCAACAAACCCTGGAAATGTGATATCCACAAACTCTGACCCATCGATTACAGTCTCACCCTCTGCAACAAGCCCTGCAAGTGTGAGTGCCATCACAACACGGTGATCCTGATGCCCATAGACCCTTGCGCCTTTCAGCACGCTCTCTCTTAAGATTAACCCATCTTCACGCTCTGTAACATCTGCCCCCATCTTCGATAGTTCTGCTGCCATAACAGCTATCCTATCGCTCTCCTTGATCCGTGCCTGATATGCATTCTTGATGACCGTTGTACCCTTTGAAACAGCACCGGCAACAGATAATGCTGGAAGTGCATCAGGCATATTGGATAGATCGATCTCTATTCCCTCAAGACCTCCTTCTCTACCCTCCACCCTCACACCGTCCTCAAGATCTGTTATTTTTGCTCCCATCTTCCTTAAAAGATCGATGACACCTTTATCTCCCTGCACGTCATTCATATCAAGCCCCCTGACTCTAACATCCGAGCTGGTGATTGCAGCAGCAATGATCGGGAAGGTTGCGGATGAGAAGTCCCCTGGAATCTTCGTATCAAAAGCTCTGTAACTCTGAGATCCTTTAACCCTGAACAGACGCATATTCTCTTCTTCATATAATATTCCCTGCCGCTTGAGCCAGTAAAGTGTCATCTCGACATAGGGGATCTCCCTGAGGTTTTCAACAAGAAGTGTTGAATCACGTTCTGCAAGCGGAGTCGTTATGAGAAGTGATGATATGTACTGGGATGTTATGCCATCCACTGTAGCTCTACCGCCGATAAGAGGTCCTTTAACTTCGATCGGGCAGCAACCATTATTTTTAAGTGATCTTGCACTTGCACCAAGACTGTTGAGTGCATTCAGGAGTGATTGCATTGGCCGCCTTCTGATCGAAGCATCACCATCAAATTTTACAGCTTTGTCAGATAGTGCTGCAACAGATGTTAAAAATCTCAGACTTGTACCAGAATTTCCAATATCTATCAGCTCAACCTGAGGATCTGGCTCTCCTCCACAACCATCAATAATCATTCCATAATCTTTTAACTCGATCTCTGCGCCCAGTTTGGTGCACGCATCAAGACATGAGGTTGTATCCTCTGATATAAGCGGTTCTATGATCTTAGATCTTCCATCTGCAAGTGTGGCAAGGACAATTGCCCTTATTGTATGTGATTTTGATCCAGGTACTCTTATCTCACCTGATAGATGAGATGGTTTTGCAATTAACTTCATTTTAAACCTCCTTCATTGATTTAAACGGCATCAGTCTTGCATTTGGCTGTGTATCAGTCTTGATCCCTTTTTCTTCGATGTAGGCAATGCTGTTGACTCCTGCATACATGACCACGCCACCTGATGTCTGAGCCCATCCCCTCATTCCAAGCAGGCTCAGATCTGATAATACCCCTTCGATTGCATCCTTTGCAACTTCAGGAACCTCACGGTAGTTTGCAAGTATTCTACCCTCCCCTCTGATCGCACCGGTGATGTCGGTCATCTTCTTTGCAAGAAAGATCTTTATTGGATCGATCGTTGTCCCCCTGTACCCAATATAATCCAGAAAACCATCGTATTTGCCATCTTTTATTCTCACAACACCACCAAATTTAAGCTCTGCCGGAATTCCATGATTGAGAAAGACACCATCGACTGTGATACTGCAGAGTGTTGCGATAACCGCCTTTCCTGCTGGCACAACCTCTCCGCCTGTCATCTCACCCTCATCCATGATCCTGATATGGGATGATTGAAGTCCTGAAGCCACAAACTCATTGAATAACCCCATAATATCATCCAGTTGATCCTTATCAACGGTCGAGAGATTTACGATAACATCTCCTTCCCGACGTCCTGGGTCAAAAGAACACTGGTAAATCAACGACTCGATTCTTGTCATCACAAAGTTGAGCCTGTCCGTTACAAGTGCTTCCTCAAGCTCCTTTCTGCCACGCTCTGTGATGGTTCGACCGTGATACCCATGCTTCTTCGTGAAACCCTGCTCATCAAGGATGCTAAGATGATATCGCACTGCACGCTCTCCGAGATTGTACCCCCTTTCCTTCAAGAGATCTCCAATTTTTCTTGCACCCAGAGGTCCCTCTGCATCGCTCAGAATCCGTAGAATCTCGATTATCTTCCGTTGAACCAGTAATTTACTCATCTCTCAAAACTGCCCTCACAAACGCCCTGAAGACGGGCGCAGGTTTACCTGGCCTCGATCTAAACTCAGGATGAAACTGTGTCCCAATGAAGAATGGATGATCCTCGATCTCAAGAATTTCCATTCTGTTACCGCTTTTTCCTGAAAATCGCATACCTCCCTCTTCTATAGCTTCGATGTATTCTGGGTTTACCTCATATCGGTGTCTGTGGCGCTCAACGATCTCTTCTTTCCCATATATTGCATAAGCCCGTGTGCCTTTAAGAACCGTGATCTCTGAATCCCCCAGCCGCATCGTTCCACCAAGATCCTCGACATCGAGCTGCTCAGGCAGTATCTCGATCACAGGATATGGTGTATCTGTAATCTCGGTACTTGATGCCCCTTTCCAGCCGAGCCTGTGCCTGGCAAACTCAACAACGGCAAGCTGAAATCCAAAACAGATCCCTAAAAATGGGATTTTATGCTCTCTTGCAAATTTGATTGCCGTGATCTTGCCTTCAGCACCCCTTATACCAAATCCACCTGGAACGAGGATACCGCCCACATCACCGAGTAATTCCTCGGGATTCTCTGAACTTTCAAGTTCCTCTGCCTCAATCCATTTTATATCAACGATACACCCAGCATCGACGCCTGCATGTTTCAATGCTTCTCTTATCGAAAGGTAAGCATCTTCTATCCCAGTGTACTTTCCAACAACAGCGATCCTGATCTTCTTCTCAAGCAACCGCATCCGCTCAACCATCTTCCTCCAGCCACTGTCATCCTTCTCAGGCGTCAGCTTGAAGCGGTCAAGGATGTAATCAGTCAGTCTCTCCTTCTCAAGGATGAGCGGAACCTCATAGATGTCGCTGGCATCGTACGCACTGATCACGGCTGCAAGCGGAACATCACAGAAGAGAGCAAGTTTATCACGAGCAGATTGATTCAGTGGATCTTTTGATCGCACGACAATGACATCAGGATGGATTCCAAGCTCTCTGAGTGCCTTTACAGAATGTTGTGATGGTTTTGTCTTCTGGTCACCCATTGAGTCAGTCGGAACGAGCGTGACATGGATGAATATACAATCCGATGGCATCTCACGGTGCATCTGTCTCATAGCCTCCAAAAATGGCATGCTCTCGATATCACCAACCGTTCCACCGACTTCAACGAGACAGATCTCAGCGTTACTTTTTCGTGCAACCTCTCGGATCGTATCTTTGATCTCATTTGTTATGTGCGGAATGATCTGAACAGTTGAGCCAAGATACTCGCCCCTTCTCTCTTTATCGATGACAGAACGGTAGATTGTACCTGTTGTGATATTATGGTCTTTTGTGAATGCTGTATCCATAAATCGCTCGTAATGTCCAAGATCAAGATCCACCTCACCACCATCCTTGAGTATGAATACCTCACCGTGCTGAAACGGGTTCATCGTCCCTGCATCAGCATTGATGTACGGATCAATCTTGATCGCCGTTACCTCAAATCCTTTATTCTTGAGCAAGCGTCCAATGGAAGCTGCTGTAATCCCCTTTCCAAGACCGCTCATTACGCCGCCCGTTACAATAATGTACTTCATCTTTGACCTCTGTAGATGTTAAATATATAGAATACAAGAAGCATAACCAGAATTGATGTGAGGAGTGATATCCCGAAGGAAGCTGGATTGAAGATAAATAGATAGGTGAGAAAGATCAGTATTAACGATGTGATGCCAGTTGCCACCAGTACATCCCGCGAGAGTTTTGTCTTTTTGTTCAAGATCCCCAGCGGTACTTTATCTTTGATTTTAATCCTTTTAATGCTTTTACGCGGTATCGAAACCCTTATTGGAGCTTTTTCTTCAAATCGCCCATTCATTTCAGGTTTCTCCACCCTCACACTAATTGTGACGGTAAAACTACCCTTCACAGATCCATATCCACTGATAACATGGACCCTGCCGCTGTAGATGTCCTCTGTGCTATCTTTTGGAACTCTTACAACAATCGGGATCTTCTCCTCGGTTCGAACATAAGGGTTCTCATTTATGATCGTAAGGAAGTCCCTGAGTTCCCGGTCGAGCGCAAAATGGACGTGTGTCGGGATTGTATAGTTACTGATTGTAACCGTAAAACTCGTCTCCTCACCGGGCTGGAGCGATAACTTCAACTCATCCCTGTCAAACTCGATCGAGTCTGTACCTTTTCTTCCAATATGCACATGCTCTTCTATCTCAGCCACCCTATCCATCTTATTTATGCCCTTTATGCCCTTAATTCTGGTGGTAATAGATTTGGGATTCCATCTTTGATCGGATACGATTCATTGCAGGCATCACATCGAAGTATGCCTTCCTCGATCTCATCGTTCTCTACGGTAACATCAAGTTCGAGTTCGCCCTTGCAGATAGGACAGGCAAGAATCTCCATAAGCTCACGTTTCATAAACAATCATCAGCGGGCTGTGATATTAAAGTTATGCAGGATGAGATTAATACGAAAGTTTATATATAAAGAACTTAAAAAGATCATAGAGTAATGCTGGGGTAAAATTATGCGTGGTATAGTCCGTTATCCAGATTTGAGAATGATGCTATTCTTTATATTCCTTCTATCCCCTATTTTTATCCTTGCATATCGTATAGAGCCATCAGCGTTTGAATTCAGTCTGAACCCTCTCGTCTTCTTTGCAATATCGCTGTTGTTTTTACTTTTGAGCATAATAGAGATCCCAGTACTTAAAAAGAAGACCAAAAAGCCCAGATATACCGAAAATGAAATTAAAACGCTTGAGCGGTTACATTCAGTCCCCCGAGAAGAGATCGAGGGAAGTGACGGCAGGCTCTATGACTCAATGATCACACTCAATCTCGGTGGTTTCATCCTGCCACTTCTCTTCGCACTCGTTATCGGTATAATCTCACCGGTCTCACTCGAAGAGTTTGTGATAATTGCAATAATCATGTTTGCGGTTACAAACCTGCTTGCATTCATTGAACCTGGGATTGGGATCGTTGCGCCGCCCCATATAGGGCTTCTCTCACTCCCACTTGCAATCCTCGTAACCCCAGTAGACATTATAAGTGGGATGCTTGTATCAGGAATAATCGGCATCGAACTCGGGCTTCTGTCAAAGATCTTTTCGATAGATATTGAGGCTGGAAGCCCGGTATTCAGTCTCGGTGGTAGAGGAAACTTCGAAGCGATATATCTTGTCATCCTGATTGGACTTCTTGTTGCAATTCTATAAGTCCGCTACAAGATTCAATGATGGTAACATCCCTCGAGGTAATCTTCACTCTTTCTGGCATCAAGTTCACTAAATTTCGTGTTCCCCCATCCAAGAGAGGCAACAGAATAGCAAACTTTAAATGCTACAAATAAAGAGATTGAGTAATTGATCAAAGAGGTTTCATTTAATGGAGGGTTTTGATGGGAGAAGAGTTTGAGCCGAAAATACTTGGATTCACATGTAACTGGTGTACTTACGCCGGAGCAGATCTTGCCGGAACATCGAGGATTCAGTATCCTCCTAATATTCGTATAATTCGGGTGATGTGTTCAGGACGTATGGATCCATTGTTTGTAATAAAAGCGCTCACAAACGGGGCTGACGGTGTTTTCATGGGTGGCTGTCACCCTGGTGATTGCCACTACACGAAAGGTAACTACTATGCGAGACGAAGGATCGCTGCGTTGAGAGAGGTTCTCAAGGCTTTTGGACTTGATGAACGGGTGCGGCTGAGATGGATCAGTGCAAGTGAGGGGCCTCAGTTTGCAGAAGAGGTTACGAAGATGGTCGAGGATATGAAGAAGCTTGGACCAAACCCGCTCAAAGAGGAAACAGTTTAGATTTCGTATGTGGAGGATGAAGTATGGTAAAATGTGCTGAAGTGGGTGATGAAGGACTTATTAGTCTATTCAAAGGACTTCTGTCGGGTGGAGCAGTAGATGGACTGGTGGTCCCACAGAAATCAGGAAAAAGCATCATCTATACACTTGTAACTGATCCTGAGAAAATAAAGAGTCCTGCTCCATTTGCACCGTCGTTTGGTTTCAATGCTGCAAATAGCCTGAGAAAGTGGCTGGTTGAGGATAAAGTTCTTGGACTTGTATTCAAGCCATGTGAGGCGCGTGCGGTGATCGAACTTGTCAAGCTCGAGCAGATCAATCCAGATGCAGTTCTTTTAATCAGTGTTGATTGTCCTGGAACATTCAAGAATGAAGATTACACAGCAAATGCCGATAAGATCGGGGATAAACTCACCGGGAGCATAGAAGGCATTGAGATGAGATCTGCCTGCACGATGTGTGAGACGAAGCTTGGAGATATCGGCGATCTTGGGATCTGCTATACAGGGCTTGATACAACAACGCTCATGGTGCTCAATGAAAAGGGCGAGGCTGCACTCTCGAAGGTCGAGGGCATAACGCTCGATGAGAAGGAGATTGATCGCTCTTCACTCAAGGATGAGATAAAATCAGCAGCAGATAGTGGACGAGAAGCACTCAAGAAAGACCTCGAGGCATTGAACGACCCGGTAAAACTTCTTGAGGCATTGAATGATTGTATTGTCTGCAAGAACTGCAGGGATATGTGCCCTGTCTGCTACTGTAAGGAATGTTTCTTTGAGCAACCTCTTGGTGATCCCCGTGGCGGTGATATGCTGAACCTCGCAAATACCCGGGGAGATCTTCGAATGCCGCCTTACGGTCTATTCTATCACTTAACGAGGGCATACCACGTCTGCGTTACATGTGTCGCATGCGGTGCGTGTGAAGATGCGTGTCCAAAAGGATTGCCGTTGACAGCAATTTACCCGCTTGTGGCAAAGAACGTGCAGGCGATCTTCGATTATGTGCCAGGTGTGGATCTCGAAGAACCACTCCCACTCACGACGTATGAAGAAGACGAACTTGAGCCGAGGTGATCTAAGTTGGCTATCAAGACGTGGGATCTCGTTCCAAACTTCAAGTATGAAATAGCATCAATGCCTGGCGGCGAGAATATCATGAAGTGCTTCCAGTGCTCAACATGTACGGTCGGATGCCCGATCTCAGAACTTGTATCAACGTACAATCCGAGAAAAATAATACAGATGAGCCTGCTTGGCATGAGAAATGAAGTTCTTGAGAGTGAAGAGATATGGCTCTGTGCTGTCTGTCAGACATGCTCTGAACGCTGCCCACAGGATGTGAAGATCTCTGACCTGATGGGTGCTATCAGGCGGATTGCAGAAAAAGAAGCTCACAAAGGCAATATTAAGCTTAAAGCTGTCAGACCAATCTTTGAGGAGGCGTTTATGCACCAGCTTGAGAAGTACGGCAGACTGTATGAGATGGGGCTCTCGATGGAATATTACAAGAAAGCACATGGGGGTCTTATTTCAGGTATGTTAGCGATGCAGAAGGACTATCAGAAGCTCGGGATGAGACTCTTCAAGAAAGGAAAGATGGGGCCAAAGTCGATGCTTCCCCCAAAGATAAAGCGGATAGGTGAGGTAAAGAAAATCTTTAAGGAGCTGGGTGATTGAGATGGCTGTAAGTAAACTTGCGTATTATCCGGGCTGTCCAAGCGAGTCGCATGCGATCGAACAGGACATGTCAACAAAAGCAATCTTCGAGAAGCTGGGGATTGAACTTATCGAGGTTGAAGATTGGAACTGTTGTGGTGCGGCAGAGGCGGAAGATCCAATGATGGTCTATGCCCTGAATGCAAGAAACCTTGCCATCGCAGAGAAGGATGACCTCAAGATGATGGTAACATCCTGCAGTGTCTGCTTCTATAACCTCGCCCGTACAAATGAGGCAATTGAGGGTGATGAAGAGCTTAAGGGTAAGCTGAAAGCGATCGATCCAGCACTTGAGTACAAGGGCTCGGTGAAGGCAAAGCATGTTGTTGATGTCATCGTCAACGAGATAGGGCTGGATGAGATAGCCAAGAGAATCGAGAAGAAGATACCAGTGAAGGTTGCTCCTTACTATGGCTGCTACATGGGACGACCATCGAGGCTTGGATTTGACGATCCTGACAACCCTGAAACGATGGATAAGATGATAGAGGCACTCGGTGGTGAGGTGATACCATACAGTCAGATGAAAGCAAAGTGCTGTGGCGGGCCTTTGATGATGACACGAAGCGACCTTGCATTTGAGATGACAAAGAACCTGCTTGAGGATGCGAAGGCAAAGGGTGCAGACTGTGTCGTGACTGCATGCCCACTCTGCCATATGATGCTTGATGCAAAGCAACCCGATATCGAGGCTGCTTTTGGGATTAAGCTCGATATGCCAGTTCTTTATTTCACACAGTTTGTCGGTCTGGGTCTCGGAATCGATCCAAAGAAGCTTGGTCTGAACAAGAACATCGTATCGACAAAAACTATCGAGGAGAAAGTGATCTAAATGACCGTCGCTGTAATCGGTGGTGGGATAGCTGGAATCATGGCTGCCCTCTCTTTAGCAGACAGGGGGACGTCGGTCACGTTGATCGAGGAGAAAGAGACACCAGGCGGCCACATGGTAGAGATTGCCGACTGTGTGAGCGGCTTTGAACCAAAACTGATCGAGGCTGAGGCAAACCCATTGATCGAGATCATAACAGGTACAACCATTGAGAAGGTCGATGGTGTAGCCGGAAACTTCACGATAACGCTCTCAAACGGCAGCACCATAAACGCATCATCGATCATACTTGCAACAGGCTATGAACCATTTGATCCATCGATCTGGTCACGCTATCACCTTGAAAATCCAAACGTCTATACCTCGCTCGAATTCGAGCGAGTGATCTCGCTCTCAAGCCCCACAGGTGGTAAACTCCCTGATAACATCAATAAAATCGGATTCATCCAGTGTATCGGTTCACGTGAGCCAGATGTCAACCCACTCTGCTCATCGGTCTGCTGCATGTACACCGCAAACGAGGTGAAGACACTGCTTGCCCGCAATCCAGACGTGGAGGTATACGTCTTCTACATGGATCTGAGGGTTGCAGGCAGGGATGCAAAGACGATCGAGAAGCTCAAGGCAGAGGGTGTCAACTACATCAGAACCCGCATCCCCGAGGTTATAACAGACAACGGCAATATCTGTGTCCAGTATGAAAATGTAAAAGAGGGAAAACTCGAGCGACTCGATCTCGATGCGGTTGTGCTTGCTGTCGGACTGCTCCCATCAAAATCCACACAGAAGATCTCAGAACTCACCGGCGTCGAGCTTGACGAGGATGGCTACATCAAGGTGAGTGATGGTGTAAAGACATCGGTCGATGGCATATATGCTGCGGGCTGTGTATCAACACCTTTGAGGATCTCAGACTCAGTGATCCAGGCAGAGGCAGCAGCAACACTTGCAGCAGAGGATCTATCCCCTCAGGCTAAATCCATTCCAGAGATCGAGATCTCAGGTGATCCCGTGATCGGAGCTGTCATCCTCACAGACGGCCTCGCCGAGTACCTTGACCTTGAGAGGTTGAAGGCTGGCATCAAAGATCTGGCAGCATCACTCGAAGAGGCAGCAACCTTACAGGAACTTGAATCAAAGATCGGGTCGCTTGTTACAGCAGGCTCAAACCGAATCATCGTTGCAGGTCTCTCGCACCGCAAGCATGAGGAGATGGTGCGGGACATGGCAGAGCGAGCGGGTCTGAACCGCTATCTTGTTGAGATTGCAAACATCCGTGAGCATGCTGCATGGGTGCACCCACGTGATGAAGCAACCACAAAATCGATCGATCTCATCAGGATGGCAGCAGCAAAGCTCAAAAGACTCTCCCCAATCGAGGTTGCACGATTGCCCGTTACACAGAAGGCACTTGTGATCGGTGGAGGCATAGCTGGTATGCGGGCATCACTCGAGATTGCATCAAACGGCATCGGTGTATACTTGGTCGAGCGTGAGGATAAACTCGGTGGTGGTGCACCAGATGAAGCTGTCAGCGACCTCATCGGGCAGGTTGAATCAAATACTTTAATCGAGGTTATGACCTCAACCGAGATCGACCAGATCGATGGCTTTGTTGGAAACTTCACCGCTCGTGTGGGTGATAGCACGCTTGAGTTTGGTGCGATCGTGATCGCAACAGGTGCATCACCATTTGACCCGGCAGGGAGGTATGGCCATGGTTCTGATTCAAAGGTCATAACCCAGGCTGAACTTGATCCAGGGATCGATGCAAAGGCTGTTGCGATGATCCAGTGTGATTCGTCGATGGTCGCAAGCATCGAGATGGTCGCAAACGCACTTGAGATCAGGAAGAATAATCCTCAGACTGAAGTATTCGTGCTCTGCGAGGATGTTAAGACGTATGGCATCTATGAGAAGCTTTACAGGGATGCAAGGGCGAGTGGAGTCATATTCCTGAGATATGAACCAGATAACCCACCAGTCTACGAGGATGGGATCGTATCAGTCTTTGATACGATGCTCGGCGATGAAGTCCAGATCAAGCCAGATCTTGTTGTGCTGGGGGGTGGAGTTGATCCTGCTCCGGTATCAGACCGTCTCAAGATTGCATTTAACTTCAGATTGAAGCTTGATGATGCAGGTTACATCTTTACACTCTCAAATCAGCCAGAAGTGAGCCTGTATCCACTTGATACCGTGATAGATGGGATCTATGTCTGCGGGAATGCAAAAAGACCCGTTACACCCGAAGAAGCCCTGCGTGATGCAATTGGTGCTGCTGGGCGTGCCCTGAGAGTGCTTAAATCAACGAGTATCCAGGGGAAAGGAGAGATTGCAAAGGTCTCACAGACAGCATGTATCGCATGCGAGACGTGCGTTGATCTCTGTCCATACAAGGCTGTCAGGATGGTCTACGATCGTGCAGAGATTATATCAGGGCTTTGTCGTGGTTGTGGCGTCTGTGCATCAGAATGTCCTGCAAAGGCGATTCAGGTTGGATGTTTCTCTGATGATGAGATCCTTGCACAGCTTGAAGAGGTACTGGGGGTGGTCTCATGACATTTGAACCGAAGATCATCGGGTTCTGCTGCAATTCGTGCTCGTACGCAGCTGCTGATCGTGCAGGCGTTGAGAAAAGAAGTTATCCATCGAATTTAAGAATAATTCGACTTCCATGCAGCGGAAAAACAGACGTGATGCATATCCTGAAGGCGTTTGAGATGGGTGCAGACGGTGTATTTGTTGCAGCATGTATGGATGGTAGATGTCTCTATCTAAACGGTAACAACCACGCAAAGCGGCGAGTGGAGATATTAAAAGGGCATCTCAAAACGATCGGTCTTGGTGAAGAGCGGCTTGAGGTATTTCAGCTTGAGGCGGCTGGAAAGAGTTTTGCAGAGATTGTCGAGGAGTTTACAGAGACTGTAAAGAAGCTCGGTGTGAATCCGTTGGCTGGTAAATAACTATAGTGGTTCGGCTGCAACTATCTTCCATGCATCGCCCTGAAGTTCCCATACGGTTTTGAGCTTTAGATCGCTATCTTTTCCGATGTAGCGGTACGTGAAGACGTAGTTCGCACCTTCTTTCGCCTCATCCATGATCTCAAATGAGGTTGGATTTACCTTTGCCAGTGCCTCTGCGACAGGTCCGATGTTTGCAGCAATCTCGGGTGTGAGATCTGCAAGCACAGTATCCATATCTCCTGCAATGGCAGCGCTCGCATGTCGTTCAAGTGTCTCTCTTGCCGTGAGTCCCATCTTATATCACCTCCTGGACATCCATTAATATTAATATCCAGCATTTAATCACAGTGAATTGTTATATATTTTTTGGTAGAGAAAGAATATATTTATCGTTTGGGAGTGATATCACAGTATGAATTCGCATCACACCCATATACAGCAGATGAAGGAGATCGTTCGTGCCTCTAAAGGATTTGATCGAGTCATTGTTGTGACATCAAGCAGGAAACAGGCGTTATTCTGGCAGGATAGACTTAACAAAGTCAAAAATCAGATTATGGGTGAAAATACACGAATTTATGTCGTTGTTGAAGAATGGGAAGCAGGTCAACTTCTTGGTACACTTAATGCATGGCGGGAAGTCTGTAAAAAAGAAGACCTCTATGCACTTCTTGAGAAAGGCGGCAGGATTGCAATCTACCATACCGCGGGTCATGGCAAGCGAATGGCGCCCATCGTTGCATCAGAGGGGAATGATAAATCCGCGATCAGACTCCCTGGATTGCTTGATCTGGATGGAAAGAAAGTACCAATGAGGCTTCTTGAAGCAGTGATATATCAGACCTCGATATTTGCGCCATCACGCAGTGGCAGGCTCTGTGTATTCTGGACAGATCAGATTTTCATACCATCAACAGATGACGTATCATATGAGGGGAAATATCACGTCGAACTTCTGAGTATAAGGGGTGAAGCACCAAAAACACGTGAAGAATGGGAGAAGAACTGGCAGTCATACGGGCTTGTAATCCCTGATGGCGAGGGTGCCAGACTGCTTGAGAAACAGACATGGGATGAGTTTCTGAAACTGATTGAAGAGGGAGTTGTAAAGGAAAAAAATGGAAAGATACATATCGCAAAAGGGCTTGGATGCTTCTCGGTCTCTTATGAGTTTGCAAAAGACAGATCAGCTGGGTTTAAGAAAGACCTTGAGGAGAAGAGAAAACTTGATACAGATCCCGATCTATGGATGCCGCTAACCTCACCTCAATTTGTTGATGAAGCGAAACGAAAACGTCTTGAAGGGTTGATTAAGCGATTTGAGAAGGATGGACCGATATTTGGGGATAAAGATATGGGAGAAGGGACGTACTGGTGGGACTTTGGGCAGGCAAATCTCTACCATCAGAATCTCCTCAAGCTGACAGCAGATACAGCAGAGGGTGAGACGATGCGTCGCTTCTTTGGAGAAGGGAGCAGCCCACTGGTAGATAGTACAATTTATAACTCAGATCTTGCCGCGTGTGTTGTGGTTTCAAGTATGTTGAATGAAGTGCATGCTACAGAATCACTTATCTACAACTGTATCGAACTTTCAGGGTTTTCAGCCGATAAAGAAGTTGTTTCAGACATTTTCCATCCAGAAAAAGGAAAAATAAGAATGAGAAGGGGAATATTTCGTGATGGAAAGAAGGACTGGGATAAGAGACTTCTTCCAAATCCCTACTCCTACAGCGAACTTGAAAAGCTGATGGAAAATGTCACACACGATGAGATGGAAAAGGAGAAGCGCATATGGGAGAAATATTTTGCAGCAGGATTTGGTAAGCTCTTTGATGAACTCAGTCATTCAGTGCTCAGGTTAAAACCAGCGCGGCTTGATAAGGCGTGGGGATCTGAGGTATGGACAGCTTCGACACATCCTGCAAATCAGACGATGGTAGAAACTGGTGAGATTGAGATCCCACTGATCCACCTTCTGAACCATGCTTCAGATAAGATTCTTGGAGGTGTGATTGCAAGAGACTTCAGAGGAGAATTCCCGATAATAACCAAGTTCATCGAGTCAAAAGAGAACCTCTCTGTGCAGGTGCACCCATCCGATGATGACGCAGCAGCACTCGGCGAGTGTGATCCAGGAAAAATGGAAGGATGGTACATTCTGGATGCACAAAAAGATGCAAAGATCTATCTCAGCCTCTGCAAAACGATAACAGATCTCGCAATGATCGATGACTCCTGCCTCAATGCGGTTGATGTGAAGCAGGGAGATGTGTTTCTAATTCCAGCAGGTACGTTGCACGCAATAGGTGCGGGTGTTCGTCTTTTCGAGATTCAGGAATCGTCAAATTTAACATACAGGGTGTGGGACTGGGGCAGAGATA
Source organism: Candidatus Syntrophoarchaeum caldarius (assembly GCA_001766815.1). Taxonomy (NCBI): domain Archaea; kingdom Methanobacteriati; phylum Halobacteriota; class Candidatus Syntropharchaeia; order Candidatus Syntropharchaeales; genus Candidatus Syntropharchaeum; species Candidatus Syntropharchaeum caldarium. Next base: position 181,909 of record LYOS01000003.1, on the reverse strand, counting down.
GAGAACTGCAGATAGAGAAGGCTCAAAAAGTATGTGTATTTAATCGAGATGCAGCATCACTGAGACAGCAACCAGTTGAGCGTGATGGGGAGATAAATCTCCTTGATACGGTCTATTTCACACTTTCTACCATAGGTAGCGGGAGATGGGAGACTAAAGGTTCTTTCCATCTTCTAACCTGTATCGAGGGAGAGGCTACGCTTGAGGTTGGCGAGAAGCATGAAGTGCTTAAAACAGGGGATACTGTCCTTGTTCCTGCATCAATTGACTCATATAACCTGAGTACGAAAGGAAAGGTCCTGAATGCATACCTTCGGACACCCGAATCGATAGATCCTGTGATATTCCAGACATACGATGTGCGAGCATTAGAGAAAGATCTGCCTGACAGAGTATGCTATTATCTTGGAATGGGGTATGGTACCTATCTCAGAAGGTTAAAAGGTGCAGAACCTGGCACATTATGGGTCTGTGTTGGTGGGGGTGTGAGGCTTTCAACAGAACGGATAAGAAAGCCACTTATCGACGGTATACGCAAAAGCGGTGTAAATGTCTATGATGTGGGAATAACCACAACCCCTGAACTCTACTTCTCAATCCCATTTTTAAATGCAGATGGTGGAATAAATATTACTGCATCGCATAATGAAGCAGCTTACAATGGACTTAAACAGGTTATAAAAGATGCAGATGGATTTATTTTAAGTATAAATAGCGACCAGATGCTTGAGATAAAGAGGACAATTCTTGAATCAGATTTTCTCTATGGAAATGGTGAATACGTTAAGATTGAGGAGGGTTTGATACCCAGGTACCATAACATACTTGTTGAATCAAACTGCAGGCTTTCAAGACCTGTCTGGATTCATCTTCGAAAGAACTGGGAGTTAAAGCCACTTCTTGATACGCTTTCAGGGATTAAATTTCCCGAATCGATCGATGAAGAAAAGTGGAAGGAGATCAGAGCAAAACTCAGGATTCCAGATGAGTTTGATATGCCAGAGACCGCAGTCGAGAGGCCACTTGACGGTTTGAAGGTTGTGATCGATTTTGGGAATGGTACAGGCTGGCGTACAGTGAGTGTATATGAGAACCTTGGGTGTGAGGTTGTGGCACTGAACGACGTACCTGATGGAAACTTCCCTGCTCATCATCCAGATCCAATAAAAGCGAAATACAGGCAGGAGCTTGAAAATACGGTGGTAAAGATTGCTGCCAGTGAATCTGAGAAGGAAGTTGTAGGATTTGGACATGATGAGGATGCAGATCGTGTGATCTTCATTCGATCTGATGGGAGAGTTGTTGAGGGAGACAGGACACTTGCAATACAGGCAAAAGACATTCTGAGTGATTGGGATTGTCCAACCAGGAAACCGAAGTTTATCGGCGAGGTTAAGTTCTCCCGCGTTGCAGAGGAGTTTATAACAGCCTGTGGTGGCGAATATATAATGACCCCGACGGGTTTTGCTTTTATAAAAAAACGGATGCGTGAGATATATAAACAGGGTGAGGACGTTGTCCTCGCAGCAGAGCTTTCAGGGCACCAGATGTCAGGGCATGATGAGAACTGGATGTTTGATGATGGAACGCTTGCAGCGGTCAAGATTCTCACTGTGATTGCAAAAGCAAGGCGTAAAGGCATGACGTTTATTGATCTTGATGAAGAAGTTCCGAGATATCCTGCAACACCAGAGATAAACATCAGGCTACCCACAAACAATCTCGCAGAGAAGGAGGAAATTGTAAATACAGTAATCAAAGTTTTTGAGGAGATGGGACTTGAGATTGATAGAACGGATGGCGGAATAGTGAAATGGCAGGATGAGAACGGATGGCTTGGACAGGCACTTGTTAGAAAGTCAAATACACAGCCGATGATGATATGCAGGATAGAGGGCAGGGACGAGGAGGCAAAGAGGATGATTGAAGATGTTTTTTTTGATGTGCTTGCCAGCGTATCAACCCCTGCGGTGGATCGGCTTGACCTTGAGTCTGATGACTATGTAAAATCACGGTTAAAGCAGTGACATCAATGGATAGCCATCAACAGGTTTCATTCCTGCATGAATGCGGGTTTCATCAACTTTTACAGCAAGCTCAACCTCAAGCATCAGCCCTGTAAGCTCTGTGTACCCAAAGCTGTTCAGGTTCTCTTTGAGATGGTTTCTATCAATCCTCACTGAGATTGATTCAACATAGGGCTGGTTTCTGATGCTTTCCTCTATCGCACGCTCAAGTGAATCTGCACTCTCAGGACTTACTGGAGAACCAATGAATTGATGATACAGCGCTCCAAGTTTAATTCCTGCTTCAAATATTGCTTTTTCTCTCGATTTTATCCTGTCGTTCATGATTATCCCAGATTCAGAAATATATCTCTCAATCCCCTGAAGTGTGGTGTATAGACATTCTCTTTTATTACTCTACCTTCAAGATCCTCTGGAATCTCAAGATCGAGACCATTGTGCAGCCCAAGAATGATTCGATCTGCCCCTTTATCAAGTGCATACCTGAGATGTTCTTCTTTTACCGTTTCGATCGATGGTACCATTATGATCCTTATACTGGCAGGATACTTCAGTCGTTTTGCCCCGATGTTATCAGCACATCTGTATCCAACCTGTTCATCAAGAAGGGCAAGTACCACACCCCCACCCTCCTGTTTCCACTGGAAATGTCCATTGATCTCTGCAAGAAATTCATCGTCGCTAATGTCCTTTGAGTTGAGTTCAATTTTACCTGTGAGGTGAGCGATCACCTCTGATGAGACAGCACCTGCCTCGATGACACTCTCAGTGATGTCTTTTGGGCCATTTGCACACCCACAGACGTAGATGCCTTTTCTCTCTGTACCAACGGGCCGAAGCTTTGGGTGTGCTTCTTTTATGAAACCCCCCTCCCGCTGGTTCAGATTCAGGATCTCTGCAACTTTAATTGTACCATCTGATGCTTCAAGTCCCTCAGAGAGGACGACCATATCAGACTCAACCTCGATCTGATCTCCAGAAAGTGTATCCTCCATCCTCACAGCAAGGGTACCATCAAGTTCCACGACTTCAGAGGCTCTGCCCCGAATAAATATCACACCAAGATCCTGTGCATAACGATAATACTCCTCAAATCTCCCCATCGTGCGCATATCGGTATAAGAAATCACAACCTCGGTTTCTGGAAAGTGCTCTCTGATGAAAGATGCATGTTTCAATGCAATCATACAGCAAATTTTTGAACAATAACTGTTCCCAACCTTCTCATCCCTCGATCCAGCACACTGTATCATGGTGATCCTTCTTGGTGGCTTACGATCAGAAATACTCAGAAGTTCACCCTGAGTTGGACCATTTACGGCAAGGATCCTTGCAAGCTCCATCTGGCTTATAACATTATTTAACCTCCCATATCCATACTCTTTAATTCGCTCAAGATCGAATCGTTTATACCCTGTTGCAACCACGATCGCACCAGCATTGAGTTTGATCTCCTCTTTTGACATCTTAAGATCGATCGCACCAGACTCACACGCTTCGATGCACTTTCCACACTCAATGCATGCTTTAATATCAACCACAAATGTTGGCGGAATAGCCTGAGGAAATGGAATGTAAATTGCCCTTCTCATTTTCATGCCAAGGTTACATTCATCAGGCACATGTACCGGACATACATACATGCACTTCCCGCACTCAAGACACTGACGATCGATTACATATCGCGGCAATCGCTCGATCACAAGCTCAAATCTACCCATTGATTCTGTGGCTTCTTTCAACGTTGACCGATCGTACAGATTGATCAATGGGTGGTTATAGAGATCGCTCATGATTGGTGCAAGCGAGCAGAGTGCACATTCAATAGCGATCTTATCGGGTGAAAATACTTTTCCAATCTGAACCATGTGTCCACCGATCGTTGCATCCTGCTCGATGAGATCCACCTCAATGCCACACTTTGCAAGTGATAGTGCAGCAGTTATACCAGAAACCCCACCACCAATAACCGCAACTTTTCTGTATGGTTCAATCCTCTCTTGCTTTTGTGGCGTGGCGTATTTCGCCCGCTCAACTTTTGCACCTATAAGTGCAACCGCTTTTCTTGTTGCCTCATCTGCTGGATGCACCCATCCACATTGCTCCCTGATATTTGCGATCTGAAGAAAGTTTAAATTTAGTAGATCTGCAATCGCCTTTTTAAAGCGATTTTCATGGATCATAGGTGAGCATGCTGCAATAACAATCCTTTCCAGCCCATAATCCTTGATGGAATTCACTATAAGCCTGCATCCCTGGTTGGAACAGAGATGTTCATCGATTTTAACAAAAAATTTCTCGCTCTCAAATATTTCTTTGATCTCTTTGAGATCGATCACATCACTGATGTTTCCACCACAACCACATAAAAAAATTCCAGTTTTCATTTTTATTTCTCGATTCTCTTGATTAGATTGTCGAGCCTGATATGATGTGCTGCTGCGCCAATTGCATCTATATCTGATCCGAGCAGGAGTGTAATAAGCTCTGTGTAGTTTAAAACTGGTATCTGAAGCTCAATTCCTGTTTCCTTTTCCAGAATAACCTGGAATCGATCGAGTGTAAGAAGACAGCCTGGGCAGTGAACAAGTATCAAATCAGGGTCTGCTTTTTTGATGTTTTCAAGCTTTCGAAGCGCGATTTTTTTGCAGTATTCCTGATCAAGAAGCAGATGTTTGAATCCCATACCACAGCACAGGCTTCGTTCGCTGTAGTCTATAACCTCAGCCCCAAGTGAGGTTGCAATCTCATCAAGAAGTACTGGGCGTTCAGCATCGCCGACCGTAACATCATTGTAAAAAATCTTTGTGAAATGGCAACCATGGTGTGTTACAACCCGCATACCCTCAAGATTATACTTTAATATCTCTGAGATCTCATCTCGATATTTATATATCACCTCTGAGCCATGATAAACACCTATTGGTTCATCTAAGAGTGTTGACATCTCTTTCAGCATTGCATAGCTCGTTGGGCAGGATGCCACTATATCATCACAATTACTATCTTTAACAAGTGAGAAGTTTCTGCGATTGACCTCAAGTGCCGTCTTTAGTGGATAGATCCCGGCATGATAACCATGCCCTGTACAGCTTGAATGGGCTGGATCGTTGACATACTCAACGCCAAGTTCATCAAATATAGCCCTGAGGCAGTCCTCAGCTTTTGGATAATACGCCGAGAGCACACAGCTTTTAAAAAGATAATACCGTTCTTCATTCAAGGAAGATCAACCCCCAGCATTTCGAGAAATGATTTATAACCGCTTTGTTTGAGAACTTCCTGCACCTCACAAATTGCTTCATCTGAAAGCTCTCTTGAGCCTTCCCCATAGAAGTTAACACCCTTTGCCCACATCAGTCTGCCACACTGATCTGCGATCTCTTTTACTTTACCAATTGAATAACCCCGTTCAAGCGCAAGCTCTCTCAAAATCAAAACTGCTGTTGCCGGGCTGTTTCCTCTGGGACATCTCATATGGCATGTATAACACTGACCGCAGTGCCATATCAAATCTTTCCTGAGAAGGTCATCTATTTCTCCTTCAAGAAGCTTGAGTATTACTTTTCGCGGTGAGAAATCATCAAAGACGTAAGCTGCGGGACAGCCGCCGGTGCATCTTCCACACTGGATACATCGTAGAAATTTAATTTCTTTTGCCCTTGGATCCTCAAAGACTTCAACTGGAAATTTTCTTTCGATTTCCAACCGCCTCAAAACACCACGTCCCACCTCTTAACCGAGATAACGGTGCTTCCTCGCGCCTTTAACACACTCTAAAAGCTTATTCTCTCAATTTCTGACTCTTTTATATTATCCTCCATGGTCCAAAAATGAGCTTCACCGGTATATATTCTGAAGATCGCAACTGGCGGAAGTTTATCCGGCGCTTTCAGTCCGGTCATCTTTAAGAAAGGTCTTTCTTTAAATAGCCGTGTTTTAAGTTCTGCATCATCAAGAAATTCAACCTTACCTGAAACTCTCATCATCCTGCCGCCAGCGGGTGGTGTATCTGCAGCATAAAAGCACACTTCTGTTTTTGGATTTGCTTTTAACTGTTTGTAAACCGATTTTGTGGCTGCGGTGTGAAAGTAAAAACCGGTTTCATCAGCGAACCACATTAAAAACGCCCTGACTCTCGGCTGATCTCCATCTACTGTTGCAACATAACAGACAGGATTTTCATTCGCAAATTTAATACAATCGTTTAAATCCATTTCGATTACCCTCTTACTGCTGTAATATCACAAATAACATATAAAGTTTTGTGGTAACGTAATCTACCTGTTTTATTATCATCACTCCAGTTCATCCGGCCATACCCGAAACTCACAATCATTATCCCCTCTGGCAAGACACCTTGACTCAACCACAACCACGTCCCTATCAAAAAGTGCTTTGGTGCAGCCAGCGATAATTCCTGCGGTATGATAACAGATTGCATATTCTGTTACGCCCAAAAATGCCCTTGCAAATGGTGTACCTCCCACGAATGTAAGGGCACGATGTTTTTCTCTTTTTGAGAACTTGATCGTTGCAATCTGAATCCTTGAAAGAAAAGCATCAAAATAACGCGCTCGTTCCTTCAGACTCTTTGATTCAAGCTCAAAGTAATTCAGAATCCCTTTTCCGAGTTTTATTCCTGAATTATATCCCGCGTCATAAAGAACTCTCAGTATATCACTCTCCTTCTCATATGGAAAAAGACGATACATCTCTGTTTCAAAATCTACAACCCAGCTCCATCCAAGTTCAAACCCCTCAATCCAGTCATCTGTGAGAACGCTATCGACTTTGCGGCTTATATTGTTAATTTTCTCCTCCATATCTTTCAGTTGTTAACATTTAATAAATTCTTTTTGGAAATGCCAGAAGAATGCAACCATGTATTTAATGATGTGCTGGAGTGGAAAGAAAGGGGTCGGTCCCTATCTAAGATCTATTCTCATCATCATTTCTTCCAGAATTCCGGTGTGAATAATACGAGCACTGTGATCACCTCAAGCCGACCAATCCACATGTTCGTGAGCAGGACGAGCTTACCAATTGCAGGCAAACCCGCAAAGTTTTCCATCGGTCCCACAAGATTAAATCCTGGTCCAACATTTCCGAGCGTTGTGGCAGAAGCGCTGAGGCTGCTTACAAGATCAATGCCAAGACCTGCAAGAATCAGTGTACTTATCACAAAAGCAAGTATGTAGAGTGCAATGAAAGCAAATATCGATCTGAGAACATCAGCAGATATTATTCTTCGCCCAAATCTGAGAGGCTTCACGACACGTGGATGAATCATTCTGAAGAGTTCCATATAGCCGTGTTTTACGATCACCGATACACGCATCACCTTAATCGCGCCACCAGTCGATCCCGCACAACCACCAATAAACATCAGCAGAAAGAGAACTGTTCTTGAAAAATCTCCCCACTGATTGAAGTCAGTGGTTGCAAATCCGGTCGTTGTCATGATCGATACCGCCTGAAACGTACTCAGGCGCAATGATTCAAAGAAATTCAGTCCACCACGTGTAAGGTCTGCCGCGATTAAGAGTGACGCCATGATCAAAATGCCGGCGTAGATCTGAAACTCACGATCTCTGATGAGGCTATCCTTCCTGATCAGAAGTGCCCTGTAGTGGAGTGCAAAGTTTGCTCCTGCTATGAACATGAATATCATTACAATCATTTCTACAACCGGATTATGGTACGCCATTATACTTTCACCACGGGGCGAGAATCCTCCTGTTGCCATGGTTGAGAATGTCGTTGTTACAGCATCATAGAGTGGTAGTCCTGCGAGGTAAAGTAGCACCATCTCTACGACCGATATCAACACATAAGCTATCCAGAGTATCTCAGCGGTAGCTTTCAGGCGAGGTGTCAGCTTGTCAGATGAGGGCCCTGGCGTCTCTGCCTGGAATAATTGCCGTCCACCAATTGCAAGCCCTGGCGCGATAGCAAGTACAAGCACGATTATACCCATGCCCCCCATCCACTGCGTGAGACTTCGCCAGAAAAGAAAGCTCTGTGTGTAGCTCTCGATATCTATAAGTATCGTTGAGCCCGTGGTAGTAAAGCCCGCCATCGATTCAAAGAGTGCATCAATCGAAGAAAGCCCAAAAAGAAGATAAGGAATCGCACCAAATATGGTTACGACAAGCCATCCAAGCGCCACAATAGCAAAACCCTCCCGCCGTCCAAACTCATCCTCATACTTTAACGCGATCGAGAGGGCTACACCGGCTAAGGTTGTGCTGATGGCTGATACCGCAAAGATCACGATCGATGCGCGCTCGCCGTAGTAGATTGCTACTGCAAGTGGCAAGAGCATCATCACCCCAAGGGTCATAAGCAGCTTGCCTATTACATTGAAGACGGTTCCGTAATTCATCTTTCTCTACTCAAAGAGCTTCTCCACCTTTTCGACCGTGTCAGGGTAGCTAAATATCACAACCCGGTCACCAGCTTCTATAACATCCATTCCAGATGGTACGATCACCTTTTCACCCCTGACAATAACAGAGACAAGGGCACCTCTCGGGAATCGTGCATCTTTCAATTGTTTACCTACTATTTCACTCCCCTCTTTTGCGATAAGCTCAATTGCACTTGCTCGTGTACCCTCGATATTTACCAGTGACTCAACACCAATACTCATGGTGAACTTCATAACCTCATTCACGGTAGCAAGTATCGGATTGATTGCTACATCGACACCAACCATCTCAAAGAGTGTGGTGTAATCGGCATGGTCTGTTCTGGATATCGCTTTTCTTGTACCAAGCTGTTTTGCAAGCAGGGCACAGAGTAGATTTTTCTCATCCCTGTCAGTCACAGCAACCACCACATCCTTTTCTGAAAGGTTTTCTTCCTTCAAAAGTTTCAGATTTGCGCCATCCCCATTTATTACAAGCACATCTGGATAGCGTTCTGCAAGCTCCATACACCGTTCTTGATCTATCTCAATGAGCGTAATTTCATGATCGGCTTTTGTCAGTTCTTCGAGTAGATATAGTCCAACCTGTCCACCGCCAACGATCAATATCTTCCTTTTTCTGCCTGCAAGCTCACCAAACCGCGCCTGTATCAGATCAAGTGCATCCAGCTCACCAACAAGAACTACCCTATCACCTGGCTGTATTACATCGTCGCCATAGGATATCAGAAGCCTATCTCCCCTGAATATACCTGCCACGATGCAGTATGCAGGAAGACCCGCATCCTTGAGTTTCTTGCCTGCTATATCATGCCCCTCTTTCACCTCAAACTCTACCATCTTCACTTTACCATCGACAAAGTTCTCAACATCCAGCGCAGCTGGAATTGAAACCACCTGAGCAATCTCACGAGCAAGCGAAAGCTCTGGGCAGACCATTACATCCATCCCGAGTTCCTTACGATGATCAACCGGCTCATTGATATAATCTGGATTGCTCACCCGCGCGATCGTCTTCACACGTCTGGAGAGTAATTTTGCACCCATGCAGGCAACAATATTGACCTCATCAACACCTGTCAGTGCGACCACAAGATCGGCTTTTTTAACCCCAACCTGTTGCATCAGTTTGACATCAGCGCCATTACCCTGTATCACCTGCACATCAAGTTCTCCCACCCGCTCGCATGCCTCAGGATCTTTCTCGATCACGATGACATCATTCTTTCTGGATAAACTCGCTGCCACATGAAACCCCGCCTCCCCTCCGCCAATGATAATAACTTTCATAGAATCAATCTCTCCCTCACAACGGTCTCCATCACATCAACAGGTGGATCAATCCCCAGCCATATCCTGAAGGATGCGGCTCCCTGGTAAACAAGCATCTTCACACCACTGATTGTTTTACATCCTTTCTTTTTTGCTTCACTGAGGAGCATGGTTTCTAATGGGTTATATATCAGATCAAAAACAACAAGATCGGGGTGCAGAAGTTCGGGCCTTATCGGAATTTTATCGATCTCAGGGTACATCCCCACCGACGTTGCATTTATCAATACATCGGATTCGGCTATAGCCGGCCCAATCTCATCATCTTCGAGACCAATTGCATTAACCCCTCTTCCAAGTTCATCTGCTAACTTTTCACCTTTTGATCTTGTTCTGTTTGCAATTACAAGTTTACAACCTGCTTCAATAGATGCAAATGCTGCTGCACGCGCTGCCCCTCCTGCACCAAGCAAAAGAACACGCTTGCCTCTGAGATCAACTCCAGCAGATTCGAGTGAGCCTGTGATTCCTGCTACATCGGTGTTATATCCTTTTAATGTGGCAAAATCGATCGTATTTACCGCGCCAATTTTTCTTGCAAGCAGATCTGGCTCTACAAGTTCCATCACAGCCACTTTGTGTGGGACCGTCACATTGAGCCCTCTTATTCCAAGTGCCCCCGCCCCTTCGATCGCATCTCTCAGCCTTTCGGCTCTGACGTGGAATGGCAGATATATACAATCAAGTCCCAGTGCATGATATGCTGCGTTATGCATCTCCGGCGAGAGCGAATGCCCGATGGGGTCGCCAATCACACCAAATATCTGTATCATATTATCGATGCACCGATACACTCTGCGACACTCATTGAACTTGTGATCGACTCGATTGTGTCGGTTGAAAAAGGTATGATTCCAGCTTTTTTAAGTCTTAAAATTGCATTTTTCACGAATACGCCGTGTACGCATCCGGCATAGATTGCACCTGCACCGTTCTGTTTCAGAATACGTGCTGCCTCCATGATCGTCCCACCACTTGAGATGATATCATCAACGATCACAACATCTCTTCCTTCGACGTCGAGATCTTTATCATCAATTACCACTGTATCAGCATCGATTCGCTTCTTTTTGAGCCAGTTCCAGCTCAGTCCTTCTTCTGATGCTACGGCTTTCGCAAGCTCCTTCGCCCCATCATCAGGTGCAATAACAACCGGGTTTTTGAGGTTCAGCGAACTGATGTACGATCCAATCACGGGTGCAGCATCAAGATCACATGCTTTAGATTTAAAGTAATTGATCACGTTCTGGTCGTGAATATTTATCGTGAATATACGGTCTGCTTCGACAGTTCCTGCAAGCGCGCGAGCCGTCACTGCTTCACCCATCTTGAACCGTTTGTCCTGTCTTGCATATCCAAAGTATGGAATTACAACTGAAATACGGGATGCCCCCTCGCACGCATCGATCAGCTGGAGGAGGCAGATAAAATCAGTGTCGGTGGGCGTGCTCTGGACAATTACAACCTCATCGCCCACCAGATCATCTACAACACGAGTGTAGAGTTCAGCATCGGGGAAGAGTGCAAACTCGGTCAAGGCAAGATCTGCCTCAATCACATCCGCAACCCTTGAACCGAGTACTGCTGATGCTCTTCCTGCTACAACCTTCATTTAGTAGGTCTTAGTACGTCCCTCTCACCCGCAGGCTCAAACTCCCTGAGTGCACCCTTCGCTACGGACTCCCGTACATTGCGGAAGTTGAATGGGAGGTGGGGGTCTGCAAACGCAACCTTCACAATCGGCGACAACGCCCATGCATCCATTCTTGCCTCATGTGCTGCAACAACACTATGTGATGTATAGTGTTGTGAGTCGGCAAACGGAGATCTGAACGGAACATTGATACCGGTAAGTTCTACTGGCAGACCCTCATCCAGAAGCACAGATGTCATCGCAGGCATCGCCGGATGGTGCGTGGATTCCTGTCCACCCCAGCCAGTACGCATCAGCGCTTCCTTCTGCACGAAAGACATGCAGTAGTGGGCTGCAAGCGCTCCAGCCATCGGTTTCCCTGTTGCCCAGGCAGCGCATGCACTGCTGATCAACGAGATCTGTACAGCCTGGATCAGTCCCCAGTGATGCTCTGGAAGCAGCGGGTAGGTATCATATTCTTCGATCGCTGCCATCGTTGCCTCATCTGTACAATCATGGATTGTGTCCCAGTTCATCGGTGCCTGGGCTATTCCTCCATATTTGTCTTTGATCCAGTCCACAAGATGAGCACCCCTGCTCTCGTAGAGTTCATTCACATAGAACGTGGCCGGAGCAACGGTAACACCTACAGTACCGATCATCATCTGTCCGTAGTAGAGCGCGAAGTAGAGGATCGACTCCATCGCAAGTCCTTCAGCACTGACCGGGATTGGATCATCTGGCATCGCCGACTCATGCTGTATGATATCAAATATATAACCTACAGGAAGTCCAACCACAGAGTTATGCCCTCTCGCTTTTGAGACAAATGGTGGTGTTCCCATCCAGATGTACTGTGCATGTTTTGCAGCATAGGCGAAGTCTGAGATTGCAGCCTCACCTGCACAGAGGTGGTATGATGCGATGAACGCCATCGTCTGCCCCATCGCGTTCCATCTGTGGATGATGGCACCATCCATCGTCCTCAGTGCATGTGTTGGAACTCTTGAAACCTGCCAGAGACTATCTCCAACCCCCTCTTTCAGTTTTGCTGCCTTCTCTGGTGTAAACTCCTTGTTTATATCGATCACAAATCGCGAGTCAAGTGAACTGGCCACCTCATCGTTTCCTGTAAATATCTTGACATAACCATCGGCACAGGGTCCAGGATGCATCTCGCACATATGCTCCTGTGTGACCGCACCACCAACCATCGTGTGATTGATCGTCTCAAGGTATGTATTTATTGACTCAGGAGTCACCTCAAATCCATACCTGTCCACAAGAACCTTGTGTGGAAGATCGATGCACACTATTGCCGTTCTGAAGATATCATCGACCATCTGTTCGATCGCCACATTGTTCATGATGTGAAGATCCTCATACTCACACATGACATCCGTACCACTGATCTTTACAGGCTCGAGGTATCGCTGACCCAGTGGTACACCAACCTCAAGTTCAAGTGCGATGTGATCAGGGTCGTATGCGGGAATTCCACGCTCTTTTGCAATTCTGTTTGCATACTCAATATATTCAGTCTTCCGCTTGGACTGGCGTGTTCCACCATGTTGATAGAGTTTTTTATCAACGATATCAGTCGGTGAAACTTTAAACGTCTCTTCAAGTAATTTTATGTGTGTTTTTTTATCTACTGCCATCCAAAATCACCTCCCATCTACAAGATCTGGCCTTAAGCCCCCAAGAACTCTCAGTTCTCCCACTCGCTTCACAACTTTTATCAGCTCATCCGCATCACGTGGGGATGTCAGGGCGGTATGGTATCGCGTCGTGAGGGTTTTAAGCTCATCTTCAGGTAGCGGTTTACCAACCGAAATTCGCCGGTCGAGCGGCGTTGCTCGCTGTGTCTTCACATACTCAACTTCCCCTGTCTCTTTGTTGAAGACGTATCGCCTTCGGGCATCAAACATCAACCCATCCTCATCCAGTCTCAGTGAGAAGCCATGCACAGTCACAGAACGCATTGCAACCCTTGAAGCATCGAAGATTTCGGTCTCAACAAGAAACTTGGCCGTTTCATCAAGATCTCGCTCTCGCATCTCAAGGAGTGTCCTTCCTGAATATGCAAGCGAGTCAAACCCTCGCAGGCGCGCACCATACATCCTGAACCGCATCCATGGGGGGAGAGGTGCGAAGTGCATTGAATCTGCAAACTGGATGTATCTGATTCGATCTCCTGCCTTTGCCCCATCCGTCGGCACAACAAGCTCTTTTATTGGATCTGCCGCCTCTTTCATCTCATCAAGCGGTGGATGTACAGATGAGTATGCTGTCCCTGGTTTTCTGTGCCCCAAAAGACTTACAATATCATCATCACTGATCTCTCTAAGCTTTCTTGGGGTGAATTCAGAGTTCATCCACTTTTTTCGGTTGTTTGCAACCGGGTCATCACCCGGATACGGAATCTGAAATTCTCTCATCGTTATAACCTCCTCACAAAGCTCCTTTAAGTTCAAGTGCCGACTCTGCAACCGATTTGATTGGATTTCTCATCACTTCAGGCAGAACGGTTCTGATTTTCAGGAAAGCGCCTGATGTCAGCTCTGGATTGAACATCTGGGTGCCTGCATCAAGACACATCGCAGCCACGAAGCACGGACTGATAAAGCCTCTGCAATGTCGAAGTAGCGGGTTTGCAGGTGAGAATGCTCCAGGGCCCGCTCCACCATATATATTGTGTGAATAGAATGCAGTACCGATCGTTGTTCCAAGTCCACGCCCATAGTCAACATCGGGAAGCCCTGTTGCGAGCTTCAATATATCATTGAACTCATTTATCGTGGCAGGGACACCCTGTGCCGCCCTCATCGCTCCACAGTTAACAATAACTGCTGCAAGCTGTCCTGCTGCAACGTAAGAGTTCCAGAGAGACGCATCATCTGTTTTGTAGATCTTGAATCCTGAGGGGAGCGTTTCTTTTACTGATATAACTCCATCATCCTCTGCACGTTTGATTGTATCCATTATTACAGATCCAATCGTTCCATCAGCGCCATTTGCCTTCACGATATCATAAACCACGTTGTTTGCATTCAGGCCCTGGTAGGCAAGACCGAGCAGGTGGTATCGCTCATAGGCAGGGTGGATTGCATCCCCTGAATCAAACATGGCTACGTGCTCAAGGATCGATGAGAGTGCAACGCCGTTCATCGTATTCTTGTTTGTCATTGCCACGATATCATTCACCATATTTGTCCTGAAGTTCAAACCAACACCATCAACGGTTGGAGGCCAGGCAGGAATTAATCCTGATAAGGCACCCTTTGTGGTTATTGACTGCGGATACCTGCCGAATATGGCAGCTTTGATAACCTCACTACCACTGAACGGTGAGAGGTTGAAATACTCGATTATTGCATGTGCAGCCGCAATCCCAACGTTCACACGCGGGTTTGCGAGGTCACTCCCAACATCAACTCTTTTTGTTGGGGCAAGGATGAATAGCATCTCGCCACCATCAACAATCTCGACAACAGTATCATCATCTTCGTCGACCTGTATCCACTTTTTGATCATCTCTGCAATCGCGCCGGCGTTCGCCACGATATCAAGATCCATCTCACATCCTGGTATCTGACACTCCTCGCCTACACCCATCTCACTACCGAGTGCACCGGTCTTCAATGCTTGCTCTGCCTTCTTGAGATTAATAATCGCAGACCTTTTGATAGTCTTGATCATCTCTCTGATGGCCTGATTACGAAGTGGACTTATTGCCTGCAGAGGGATGGCTTCTGCAAGCATATCTCCCTTCTCATCGTAGAGATCTATGACGTCATTTCTCTCTTTCATAAACTCAACTCCGTCCAACTGTATTTAGAATAGCTCTATATATTACTTATCATTTTTTAATCTTTGTGCTTTCAGAATCTCCTTGAGGTGTTTCGGTAATTTTAAGTAGTCGCTCTTCTATCACAGTTTTAGATCATGTTAAATATTGGCATCATCGGCTGCGGTGCAATCACAGAAGCAATCGTGAGAGGTCTTGCTGAGGCTGACCGTCTGAAGATCAGAGCTCTGTACGATCGGCACCCTCAAAAAACAGCATACATATCAGGTCTCCTCAAAGATCCACCTGAGATATTTGATTTTGAAGGCATGATCAAGGCCTGTGATCTGATCATCGAGGCTGCATCTCAGGGGGCGGTCCGCGAATTTATTCTGCCTGCACTTAAAGCTGGAAAGAATGCCATGATCATGAGTGTCGGTGCACTTGCCGATGATGAACTTCTTGATGAGATAAAAAGAATCTCGGAAGAGAAGCACTGTAAGGTTTACATCCCGTCTGGTGCAATTGCAGGAATTGATGGTCTCAGGGCAGCCGCAGAATCAAAAATTGAAAAGGTCAGGATCACAACAAGGAAACCGCCACAGACGCTTGGGGTTGAGGGAGACGAGGCGCTAAAGGAGCGGGTTTTGTTTGAAGGCTCTGCACGCGAGGCTGTCAAACGCTTTCCTGCAAATATAAACGTCTCACTCACACTGAGTCTCGCTGGTATTGGTCCAGATCTGACCGAGGTCGTGGTGATACAGGATCCCATGATAGATCGTAATATCCACGAAGTTGAGATTGAAGGAGCGTTTGGAAGGATGAAGATGCGTTTTGAGAATCTGCCATCTCCTTCGAACCCAAAAACCAGTTTTTTAGCGGCTCTTTCGGCAATTTCAGCGATAAAACGAATCACTGAACCCATTGAGATCGGTACGTGATGTGGTTTAATGAGGGTAGGCATCATCGGTGGCGGAGTGACAGGAATTGTTGCAGGTTACTATCTCTCGAAGAAAGGCCATGATGTCGTAATATTTGAATCTGAAGAGGATGTGGGAGGCCTGCTTGGAAGTTACCATATTAGCAAAGGGGGTGTGAGCTACAATATTGAGTGTTTCTACCATCACATCTTCAGGAGTGATCGTGAATTGATCGGTTTGATCGAGGAACTTGGACTCTCAGAGCGGCTCCTGTGGCTGAAGGGGAGTACCGGATATTATGTGGGTGGCAAACTGTATCCGCTCACAACACCGAAGGAGATTTTGAAGTTCCCACACCTGACACTCTCTGATAAGGTGAGGCTTGCTGCACTTGTTCTTCGAACAAAGTTCGGATCGTTTGATAAGCTCGATCAGGTGAGAGCACGGGACGTGATTGAGCGAATCGGGGGTAGACGAGTCTATAAAAATTTTTTTGAACCACTCCTGCGGAGTAAATTTGAAGATGAGCGAAAAAACATCTCTGCTGCATGGCTCTTTGGCAGAATCAGGATCAGATCAGATAGATCTGCAGGTGGTGAACATCTTGGGTACATGGAAGGTGGTTTTCAGTACCTCATAGATCGGCTCAAAGAAGAGATCCTGAAGCAGGGTGGGAAAATACAGACAGATGAACCTGTTACAAAAATTCTGACAGAAAAAGGGAGAATTTCAGGGCTTAAATCCAGAAAAAAAAGTTATCAGTTTGATAAGGTAATCTCAACAGTCTCTCCCCGCGTGCTTGATGCGATAAGCGATCTCGATGTGGGGGATCTGCCATATCAGGGTGCATGCTGTGCGCTCTTTGGACTGAAGCGACCACTTCTTGATGGAATATACTGGCTCAACATCGCCGGCGACCTTCCCTTTGGGGCGTTGATTGAGCACACAAACTTTGCACCCCGTTCATGGTATGGTGGTGAGAGTCTGCTCTATGTTGCATCCTACTTTCAACGTGAGGACGACCCGCGCTGGAAGCTGAGCGAGGAGGCGGTTACGGCTCAGTTCATCGATGGTATCAAGAAGCTCTTTCCAGATTTTACAGCAGATGATATCAACTGGTGGCGCATCACAAGAACGCCTGATGCAGGACCAATATACCGTGTTGGATTTAAGAGACTGATCAAACCATACAGAACAGCAATAGACGACCTCTATATCGCAGGTATGTTCTCAGGTGCGAACTATCCAGAACGAAGCATTGAAGGTTCTGTTAGAGCGGCAAAAGCCTGTGTGGAGCTTTTTGAGGAAGACCGTGAAAAGTGATATATAGCTTGCAGGTTGAGGGGTAGGAGATGAGCAGAGACCCTTACTTTCAGATCAGAGATATAACGATATACAACGATGATTTCTTAGCCAACCGATCTATTGAAGATAGCACAATAGACTTAATCGTAACTTCTCCCCCTTACAACGTCGATATCGGCTACGGCTCTTTTGATGATGAGATTCCGTACGATCTTTATCTTGAATTTACAGAAAAATGGCTTGAGCGAGCATACAATCTTGTTAAAGATGATGGGAGGTTCTGCCTGAACATACCGCTTGATAAGAACAAAGGAGGACAGCAAAGTGTCTATGCTGATATTGTCACCATCGCAAAGCAGATCGGCTGGAACTATCACTCAACGATCATCTGGAATGAGCAGAATATATCGAGAAGAACTGCATGGGGCTCATGGCTCTCTGCATCGGCTCCTTATGTTATAGCCCCTGTTGAGATGATCGCAGTCCTGTATAAGAATAGCTGGAAGAAGACGAGCGGAAGTGGAAAGTCCGATATTGTGAAGGATGAGTTTATGGAGTGGACAAATGGGGTATGGAACTTCTCAGGTGAGAGTAAAAAACGAATCGGGCATCCTGCACCGTTTCCCCTTGAGCTTCCAAGAAGATGTATAAAGTTATTCACATTTGTGGGTGATACGGTGCTCGATCCTTTTATGGGTAGTGGTACAACCCTGGTCGCCTGTGCCCTGACTGGCAGGAAGGGAATAGGGGTTGAGATCGATAGAGAATACTGTGAGATTGCAAAGAACAGGTTGATATCAGAGGCGGGCATAAATCAACTTAAGCTCGACATAGTGGCTGAAGAGATCGTATGATGGCGAAAAGTACGAGGTAAAATCATGGCGATTTTGGATGATAAAACCGCTCAAAGTCAAAGAACCAGGATCGGGAGGCGGCTTGAAGATATCGCAATTCACATCTTGAACCAGTTTTTAAATTCACACGATATTTATGCGGTCAAAGGTGAAAGAAACCCTTTGGTCAAATTTCTAAAGAGCGAGGTACTTGCAGATTGCCTGATCGAATATAACAAGCTACCTGTAAAGAATAGCTGCAGGCAGAAACAGATAGATGAGTATCCAGATACCGACATTCTCATTTTATACCACTTAGATGGAGACTGGAAGATCTTGGGGGTCATCAACTGTAAGGTCTCATTCCATTCAAGAGAGGTTATGGTTACATTCTGGGGTTTGACCGTCAGAATCAGCACAAATATAAAATACGTCTGTTTAACACAGGACGCCGATCAATACAGAAAGAAAAGGAGCGAACTTGGAAAATCATGCGATGAATCCACATCTGCGAGAAGATTGCTGGAGAGTTTTACAGATGGGATATACATCATCAAGAACTATGCGAGCACAGACGATCCAGAGCTAAAAGCAGACATAGAGCGTTTTAAGGGTTTCTTTGATCAGCTCGATGATTTAGAACTCGTTAGAATGAAATCCACGACTTACTTTGACGATCCTAACTATGAGCATCACACAGCATATTGCCAGAAGGTAAGACCGTTTGATGATCTAATCTTCGATATATTGAGATGGAAACTGGAATCATCTTAGATTGAGGTTAAAAATGATAGACAGGGAACTGGTAAAGGAGTTTCTGAAAGAAGAGATGGAATATGATGAGATCGAACTGCCAGAAGGCATTTCTTTTGATGAACTGGCAGACCTGTTCTGTAAGTATGTTGAAGATGATTTTTATGAGTGGTTGAAGGATAACTACAGGAGTTTCTTCAGGAATGGATGGGACTGGATCAAAGAGAGGTTGGCTGGAAAGGAGAGGTAAAAGACATCAAAAGAAACGCACCGCACACTCAAAGGATACTTAAACCAGAATGGGTGCTAAACTCGATAAAAACAACAGCCCCATTTGAAACAACAACACCATGGGACTTTCCAACTCAAATCTATAGGGATAAAGTTAGCCTGATTCCTGCAGAATCGATGTGTGAAGGAAGATCCTTGTGAATGGGGTGGCATGCCCATGTGAAACGAACACAGAGGTTACCAGGGGCAATCTTCGCTTATGCACAGGTCAAAAACGCAAACCCCACCAATAAATCATGCGTTTCATATAAACACCGTGAACGCTATATATGCTATCAGGACCATGATCAGCGAGTGCTTAAAACCTGCAAGAAACTCCCCCTCCCCCATCTGGCCTGCAATAAGACCTGAGCAGAATCCCTGCAGAAGCGATGCGTGAAGGAAGATTCGCTTGAAGAGATCGATATCGAACTCACCAAGGAAGCCTTCTGCACTCATACCAGAACTTGCAACATCTTTTCCAGCCGATGCCATCACAGGAAGGAACGAGGTTGAGATGATGAATATAATCCCTATGAATACAAAGAATGCGATATAGATTATAATTATATAAATCAGCATATTTGTAAACCGTTCTCTATCAAGCTCCTCTGCCATCTCAGTATCCTTTGCAGAGAGATAGAGTGTATCAGCAACCTCCCCGCTCGTTCGCATCGTCTCAGTCAGGAGTGTGACAGTTCTTGATAGCGATGCCATCTTGACCCTGTTTGCAAAACGGACAAACGCATCCCTGACGCTGATCCCCCATTCAAGATCACGCCACATACGGGCGATATCCTCTCCTATTGCTCCACTTGTTGACTTTGCTATCACCTCAATTGACTGGGTGAGTGTCATTCCACTTGCGTTTGTGCTGGCAACTCCTTTCAAAAAGTTTGGCACCTGGGATTTAATTTTCTTGTGTCGCCTCCGTTTCGCTTCATAAAATATGACAAGCGGCAGAAACATCACAAATGCAGCAAGCACAAGATAGTCATCGATGACCCCCACCGGGTCCATCCTGAAGTCATCGAAGTTCATTCCAACCCCCGCAATCACGGTGATCAGAGCAAGTGGACCGCTCACAGCGAGTACCAATATGGGATTCTCCTTGAACGGTTTGAGCGGATGCTTAAGCATCTCCTTTAAAGCATATGTTTTCTTGGATTTTTTGTACTGAGTGTATGCCTCCACATCTTCAGGATCAACATCTTCAATCTCCACATCTTCAGCATCATATGAGAACTCGGTCTTCAGAATGGGTGCATTTGTAATGTCACTCGGCGAGATCAGATATATCATCATGACAAACATCAGCGATCCAACCGGGATGACCATATATATAATTGCATAGAGCGCCATCATCTGCCCCGAACCCATCAGCGTCATCACAACCTCGATGATGATGATAAAGAGCGGTCCCGCTACAAACGCTGTCACATAGGATTCAGCCATTAGCGCAAGCGTTTCAAGGAATCCTTTCTGCTCAATCTTGGCGATCTGCATGTACTCGATCGTCTTATCACTGAGGAATCGAGTCATGTCCCCACCACTGTCGATTATTGTCAGAAGTCCATCAATGAGTTCCCTGAAGTTATCAGATGGCGTCTCCTCACCTGCGTGAAGCAGCGCCTCTCTCAGATCGTACCCCAAAAAGTCAATGTACTTGATGATCGCCTCTGCTTCTTTCGAAATCTCACCATATGTATCTTCATTTCTTGCAAGCGCCCTCAATATCTCGATGATGTTTGCACCACCTTTCGAGAGTGCATACATGAATCGTATCCCATGCGGGAGCATCTTGTTTATCTCTGCCTTCTTACCTCCTGCAACGAGTGAAGGGTATATGTAGAAGAATACATAGACCGTTGCTGAAAATATCATCGCGGTAAAGAAGAAGAGGAATATCGTGAGCAGAGTCTCCACGTGTGCGTTCATCCATAAAAGGCTCTGTGGTAAATGCAGGTTTGTGAAGTTATCAGGAATCCCAAATACGTTTATGATAAGATATGCAAGTATAAGACCCAGTATGCCACCAAAAATGCCTGCTACCAGTGCGTAGCCCTGTGCTGCTGACATATACATATCATATGAGATCGGCATGCGCGCCTTCCTGAGATCTGTCTGAAGTTGAATATAGTTATCCTTGTTCCGCTTTAGTCGTGGACCAAAGATCGAGAATGCAAAACGCATGAAGAAATTGATATTTTCGAACATGTTTTTACACCTTCATTTATACCTTAATATTGAGTTTGCTCATGACTTTCTCCTGATTTGCCTGGAAAGCGTGAATTATCGTTGCTATCGCATCAAAATCCCTCACGTTGTTTTCAAGCATGTAATCAAGCACTGCCTGCCGTTTCTTCAGTTCATACTCCATATCACTCCTGCTCCATGCCCTGAATGTCATAATATCATTGAGAACCTTCGATTCTCCGACACGCTCGAATACATCTCTTGACGGATCCCATTTGAAGACGTCGATCGTCTTGATATTCCGTGTTGACGGGTCGATCTCGCTGATCTCCACAAGCTCAAGGTT
The DNA here is from genome assembly GCA_001766815.1 of Candidatus Syntrophoarchaeum caldarius. Classification (NCBI taxonomy): domain Archaea; kingdom Methanobacteriati; phylum Halobacteriota; class Candidatus Syntropharchaeia; order Candidatus Syntropharchaeales; genus Candidatus Syntropharchaeum; species Candidatus Syntropharchaeum caldarium. Next base: position 160,071 of record LYOS01000003.1, on the reverse strand, counting down.
TCGCCTCACCCTTTTTCCTCCAGAGAATGTCTGGGACTGGATCGATACGATATCAAGCGCCTCTATCATCGTTCTCGGGACACTGATCGGTGGGTTTTCAAGCCTGTGGATCACCGTATCGACTGCATCAGCATGCATCGTTGAGAAGGTTGTATGCCCGGTTGACATTGCCTGGAATAACGTCAGCGCTTCTTTGCCCCTGACCTCGCCTACCAGCAAATATTCAGGGCGCTGTCTAAGTGCAGCTCTTAGAAGCTCGTACATGTCGATATTTCCTTTTCCATCCTGTGAAAGCGCTTCGCGGGTTACATCTGGTATCCAGTTCGGATGTGGTAGTTTAAGCTCTCTTGTATCCTCGAGTGTGATGATTTTTGCTTTGTGCGGGATGAAGAGTGAGACCGCATTGAGCGAAGAGGTCTTGCCAGAAGCTGTCCCCCCTGCAAAGATGAGGCTCTTGTTATTCTCGATACACATCCAGAGGTACGCCATCGATTCAGAGGAAAAAGTCTTCCATCCAATGAGATCCACAGGGCTTATCGGGACATCCTTGAACTTTCTGATCGTGAATGTTGAACCATGGGTTGTCACTTCCTTTCCAAGCGTCATCTGTATCCTGCTGCCATCTGGCATCGTGGAATCAACCATTGGTTCTGCGATTGAGATGTGTTTTCCGCTCTTCTGTGCGAGCTTCACCACGAACGAGTTTGACTCAGCCTCGCTGAAGTAAATATTCGTCTGTATGTTAAGGTAGTTCTTATGGAAGAGGAATACAGGTTGATCCCATCCATTGCATGAGATATCCTCTATCAGTGGATCCTGCATGATCGGTGTGAGTTTGTCCAGTTCCAGATAATCCCTCAGCACGTAGTAGAGAATCTTATGGTAGGTAACGGGTTCAAGACGCAGTCTGTAATCAAGAATAATCTCGTTCACTTTTTCCTTGAGAATCAGTTCTTTGTTGGTCTCTTCGTCAAGTTTAACCGCAATCAGAGTATCGCGAAGCCGATTCTTGATGTCCTGGAGCAGGACCTTCTCAAAATCGCGCATATATGGTTCAACGACATAATATATGTGATCATCACTGTCCCTGTTGTAGAGAATCACCGCAAAGGAGTAGGGTTCCCGAAGCCAGTACCGTTCAACCTCTTCATAGCCAGGTAACCCCTCAAAGACGCACAGGGGACCATGTAGATCAGGATCATAAGGTTCGATCTCAAGCTGCTTCTTAAAGAGGTTCTTGAGTCTTTTCAGTCCCTTTGCCTCTTTTTTTACGTCGGATGTATCATAGACAAGTTCTTTGTACTCGATCTCCTGAAGGGTTTTATCAAAATTTTCGAGGACATCATCATCAAAAAATTCCATCAGTTCATCTTTCTTATTATCAAGAAAGATGCTCATATCAAGATCAAGATCTGTTTTGCTCTGGTCAGTCACTGATTCGATTGATTCAAGATCCGTGTCCACACCCACTGTTTTCCCCCTAAATTTATGCTTTTTAATGATATTAAAGTCTTATTAGATATATTCAGATATTTAATGTGTTTTTGTATGATATACTATTTTAATCTTTCCTCATATGTGTGTTGCTCACCGTTATACTTATATTCAACCAAGTCCAATTAGTCTATACGGTGATATAATGGTATTATTAAGCTATATAAGTGATTTAATAACTCTCAAAGTGCTTAATATATCACTCATTGTCGTTGGTATCATCATCTTTCTGTGGTACATCAAGGTAAACCATCGAAAAATCGGGCCACAAAAGAGCATGACACCAGAACTGGGGGCCACCACCTCTACCGATCACGGTGAAGCAGGCGAGACCATGACAGACCAGTCGGAGAGGAGACTTATGGAACTCACCCAAGCCTATAATCTCGAGTCACTCACGGTTACAACAAAAGATGGCTTTGTTATAATCTCTTCAAGCCGCGTACCAGAATATGACGCAGCCGCTTTTTCCACACTCTTTACAAATAGAGCTAAAAAAGATGGTGAGATCAAAGGAGAAATCACTCCCATCGCTACAGATCAGGGGGTGGCATGGGTTGCACCACTTGGCACACAGTGGGCAGACGAACCTCTCTGCGTGATAAGGTCTGAGGTTGGAGTCAGGGAAAAAACAGCACTGGAAATAAGGGATGAAATAAAAAAAATAATGGAGAACCTATTCACAGCATCTTGAGGGGATTTGAAGGCGTTTGAGGATTTAAGTGAGTCATTATTGTAATCACAGGAGAAATAAACAATCAAAGGGGAAGCAGAATATGAAGAAAACACCTGGTTGTACTGGAGGAATAAGGAAATGACCGCTGTGGTATACACGATCGCTTCTGGAAAAGGTGGAACTGGTAAAACAACAACCACCGCCAACCTTGGCACAGCGCTGGCCGCACTCGGAAAGCGAGTTGTAATCCTTGATGCAGATATCGGGATGGCTAACCTCGGGCTTGTGATGGGTCTTGAAAAGCATCCCATTACGCTGCACGAGGTACTCAGTGGCAACGCACGTATCGAGGATGCAATATATGCAGGTCCTGCAGGTGTTATGGTTGCACCCTGCGGCGTGTCGCTGAAAGGATTTCAGAACTCAAATCCAGAGCGCCTCAAGGATGTGATGGGTTCACTTGTTGAGCAGTTTGATATAATGCTGATCGACGCTCCTGCGGGTATCAGTAAGGATGCTGTAATCCCGATGGCGATAGCAGATGAGGTAATTCTCGTCGTTAACCCTGAAATATCTTCGATGGCAGATGCACTCAAAACAAAAGTACTGACCGAGATGGTTGGTGGAAAAGTCATGGGCGCGATCGTCAACCGTGCAGGGATGGAGAAGGTGGATATACCGAAACAGAAGGTTGCAGAACTTTTAAACACCGTTGTTATAGGTGTGATACCAGAAGATGCGAATGTACGAAGGGCAGCAGCTTTTAAGACACCGCTTGTGGTAAACACTCCAAAATCACCTGCAGCTGTGGCATACAAGAAGATTGCAGCCAAGCTCGGTGGTGTTGAATATAAAGAAGGTCCCACAAATAACGGCAAAAAAGAATCATTTGTCGAGAAGCTCGCAAAATCGTTGTTTGGGGGTAAAAAGTAAATGACAGGCTTCACAATTCTTCTTGCGATAAGTTTAGCGATTGCGCTCTTTATCATGTACGTAATGTATATCAGAATTCAGCAGCTTACCGAGGAACTCCAAAATCTGAAGTCAAAGGTTGAGATCAGGGGAGATGAGCTTGAGCAGCTTGCGAGGGACATCGAAGAGTTTAAGAGGTTAAAGATCGTTTAAACCGTAATGGTTGATCTCAGGGTAAATATTGGGATAGAACTGCAAAATCCATTGATTCTTTCATCAGGGATACTTGGCTCGAGCGTCGGGATGCTGAAACGCCTTGCAGGAACCGGTGCTGGAGCGTTGATCACGAAATCGATCACAGAAAACCCGAGAGTGGGGCATGAGAACCCGACTGTTATTGAGGTTGCTCCAGGGATTATCCTGAATGCAATGGGACTTCCAAATCCAGGTGTTGATCTATTTCTGAATGAGCTTGAGGAGGAGGACGAACTTAAAATCCCGATCATCCCGAGTGTTGCAGGATACAATGAGGATGAGTTTGGAAGAGTTGCAGCAAGGTTTGAGGATGCAGGCTACGAGATGGTCGAGCTTAATATCTCCTGCCCACATTCAACTGAGTTTTCGACAGGAAAAGTTATTGCACAGGATACTGGGCGGACATCTCAGGTTATCAGTGCGGTTAGAGAAATAACATCACTTAAACTTATCGTTAAACTCAGTCCAAACGTAACAGACATAGTTGAGTTTGCCGAAGTGGCACTTGATGCAGGAGCAGATGCCCTCTCACTCATAAATACACTCGAAGCACTTGAGGTCGATCCATTCTTTGAGGTTCCGGTGCTTGGCAATATTTTTGGTGGTCAATCAGGTGAATCCGTGAGGTGTATTGCACAGCGGAAGATCGCAGATATTGCACTTGCGATGCACAGTGACAGAATCAGAAATGTACCGCTCATCGGAATTGGTGGGGTTAGAACGCCTGAAGACGTCTTCAGATTCATCTTACTCGGCGTTGATGCAGTTGGTATCGGGAGTTCGATCCTTTACGAGGATCTTGCAATCTTTGAAAATATTCTTGATGGTTTAGAGCGGATGATGGTGGATAAGGGCTATGAATCGCTCGATGTATTCAGGGGAAAGGCGATTTTACGAATCGCTGAGATGATGGTGTGATCCCATATTGCTAATCTCGTGGTGATTGGATTTAAATATTGCTACATTACTGTAGTTATTTGTGGTATAGAGGTAGAAAAAATGAACGAGATAGAACTGCGTGCGACAAAGAAGCTGGCAAAACTCTACGAAGAGATGCTGACCCATCTGCAGGAAGAAAATAGAAAAATGCGTCGCGCATATGGTGAAATGGTAAATGCAATGGGGGGCGCTGAAGGGTCAGGACCCGATGACGATGATATGATGAAGGACCTGATCCAGAAAATGATGCTCCTGAAAGAGATAATCGGCATCTAAAGCTCGACTCACGCTTAATAGACCACGAGAGGAGGTTTTCCCCCTTTTTCCTCCTCTCCCTCCCCCCATTCTTTCTACTGGTTATTAATTCGGAATTAATCGATGCAGGATACTTTTTTTAGATGTAGAAAAAGCTCTCCGAGTGAGACGACATCCTGGAAGTTGTGTTCAACGATTGGGATGAGACTGGCTGCATTTCCTGTTTCAAGAAACTCCTTGTAGAACGCGGGCACAAGTGAACCTGGCATGTCAATATCTCGCTTAACACCGAGTATATGCGCTTCAATTGTGGATAATCTACAGTCCGGGAGATTATTTGATAAAAATCGCCGTGAAAAATGGAGCAGATCAAGGTGTAATCCATCGAAAGAATGTCTTATACCATAAGATGTGGCCCGGCGTTTGAAATATGGCAGGTCAAACCTCCTTCCGTTGAATGTGATCAGGGGCAGCCCATCAAATTCATCTTTAAAGGCAGCAATCGCACTTACCTCATCAGATAGTCCTCTCAGCAGAAACTGGGAAACTTCAAGTGAGGGGGCGCTCTTCAACTTCAACCTGGCAGCACCGAACAAAATAATAGGCTCGCCAAAAAGACCCATCGTCTCGAGATCGAAGAGTAGAAACTCATCATGGCGCTCAGAGAGATAGAGGTGGATTGGGTGTGATGCAGGAAAGCGACTGCAAATCTCGGTATTGAGTTCATTGCGATTTTCACGATCGAGTAGATTCAAAAAGTTTTTTGCACACTCCTCCCATAAAGGATGTCCTGTTAGATCTCGAATCGTCTCATAACCTTCAGCCTTCAATTTATCAGCTGTCCGATCTCCTATTCCTGGAAGAACCTTGAGGTCTGTTAGAATGGCATTCTCATCTATCTTAAAGATTTTCGATGACACTTCGGCAGATCTCCTTATGCAGTAGCACTCACCATACTCGTTCTCAACCACCTCTCCATCGAAGATGTTCTCAATCGATCTACCCTCAAACTCGATTGAAAGCTCTTTCTTGAGCCTGAGGACATCCTTCAGATCTTCATCAAGGTTCATGTTACAGATATTGTAGAGAAAGCTTAAAAATTTAGTTTCTTTTTGGGGATGTATCGAGACTTCCAGAGCAAAAGCTTTATTATAAAATCGAACATCATCAATCTTAAGTTGGCAGGTTGAATAACTATGGCAAGATTTCCTGAAGCAGAGGCACGGATACTCAATGTGAAGATATGCACCCACTGTAATGCAAGAAACCCGGTGCGTGCAACGAGATGCAGAAAATGTGGATATAAGGGGCTTAGGATGAAGTCCCGGGAGAGAAAACGGTAGATTCACTCTTGGTTGGGGCAGTAGGGTAGCCTGGCCGATCCTCGAGCCTTTGGGAGGCTTGGACCGCAGTTCAAATCTGCGCTGCCCCATTCATACATCTATTTTTTGCAGGAGTGAAGTTAATGCGCGCGGCGGTAATACTTGCAGGTGGAAGAGGTTCAAGGTTCGGTTTTAGAGATAAATCACTGATTCAGCTCAATGGAAAGCCGCTCCTCGCGCATGTAATAGATGCCCTCTACGATCTGGTTGAAGAGATTCTCATATCACTCCGATCCTATAAACAGGCGAAAAAACTCGATAAAATCATTGAGGGAAAAAATATCAGGATTGTAGTTGATGAAGTCGAGGGATATGGTCCTATAGCAGGTATAAATGCTGCAATGAAGGCTCTTACTTCAGAGGTTGTTTTTCTAACCGGCTGTGACATGCCAAACCTGAAGACAGATGTTATCAAGCAATTATTTATGTTGATCGAGGATTATGATGCTGTTGTTCCGATTTGGGAGAATGGGGATATAGAAAGCCTCCACAGCGTTTACAGGCGGGATTCTACGCTAACTGCAACAGACCTCTGTATCAGTCATGGTGAGAAAAAACTCTTTGAATTTATAAATCGGCTCGACGTGAGATATGTGCGTATTGATGAGATTAAGCGCCTTGACCCATCACTTTTGACATTCTCAAATATCAACAGTCCCGAGGATATCATTGTCGCGGCAGGTCATCATGCGAAACTTTAAGTCGCCTCAAGCGTGATATGACTGCGATGTTCCAGCGAAAGATCACAGCCAGTCGTGCGATCGCAATGGTACACTCGTCGATCCATCCACTCAACTCTGAACTAATAAAGTTCTCTGATGCATCAGGAAGAGTACTTGCAGCCGACATTCATGCTTGTTGCGATCATCCGCCATTTGATAGAGCTGCAATGGATGGCTATGCGGTTATCGCAAGCTCCACCTTCTATGCAACCCCTGAAAATCCGATCAGACTGCGAGAAGGGTCTGAGGCAGTGCGTATCATGACGGGAAAGCCTGTACCTGAGGGGTTTGATGCTGTTGTGATGATGGAGTATACAAGAGAGGCTGGCGAGGGCATTATCGAGATTTCACGGGCAGTTGTTCCAGGAAAGAATGTGGCATCGAGGGGTGAGGATATCAGGGCAGGAAGTTTAATTCTTGGTAAGGGTAGACGATTGCTCCCGCATGATCTGGGAACGCTCGCTGCAGCTGGTGTCACCTCAGTCCCTGTCCTGAGGTCTCCTGTGGTTGCGATCATCTCAACAGGTGATGAAATCGTTGATCCTGAAGAACTCGATGATGCAGGCAGGCGTGCTGGAAAGGTTGCTGATATCAACAGCTTCACGCTTGCATCCCTCGTCGCCGATGCAGGCGGAAAACCTGTGCGATGTGGTATTGTTAAGGATGAGTTCGAAACCCTCAAACGTGCGATAAGGTCTGTTTCTGGCTTTGATCTGATTCTTGTAAGTGGTGGAAGCTCTGTCGGTGATAAAGACTATCTTGCGGCAATTATTGATCAACTTGGCGAGCTTCTGTTTCATGGTGTTTCTGTGAAGCCTGGTGGACCCGTGGGTTTTGGTTTTCTCGATCAAACGCCCGTATTCATCCTACCTGGTTATCCTGTTGCTGCCATCGTTGCATTTGAACTATTTGTGCGCCCTGCACTTAATATTATGCAGGGATTGGATGCAGGGATGATGCCGTATAAGGTGATCCGTGCAGAACTTCTTCGAAAGATACCTTCGCAGGTTGGGAGGCTTGATTTTGTGCGGGTAAAGATACAGAATAAAGAGGGAAAGATCGCCCTTGAACCACTTGGTACAGGTGGATCGGGTTCGATCGGTAGAATGAGTGTAGCAGATGGATTTATTCTGGTGGATGAACCGCTTGAGGGTATCGATGCTGGTAGTATGGTTGAGGCATACTGTTATCCAGTGGTGGAGGTTTGAATATGGGAGAAGGTTTTCTGCGTTTGGTTTCGATCCAGGAAGCAGAAGCGATCATTAAAGCCAACGTCCCGATGCTTGAGGGTTTTGAGGTCACCCCTCTCATGGATGCCTCTTCCAAGATTTTATACGAAAATCTTTATGCACCGATTGACCTGCCACCATTCGACCGTGCGCTGATGGATGGGTATGCGGTTATGGCAGCCGATACGTTCAGAGCCTCTGAAGAAGAGGGTGTAACGCTGAAGGTTACAGGATCTCTGCGAGCAGGGGATGCAGAAGCGACCGCGATAACATCTGGTGAGGCTGTTGAGATTGCAACAGGCGCACCCATCCCAGAAGGCGCAGATGCTGTGATAATGGTTGAACAGACCGAAAAGGGCGGGGACGATATTGTCACGATCTATGGGTCTGTTGCGCCAGGCGAAAATATCCAGGCGAGAGGGAGTGATATCAGAAAGGGAGAACTTCTCTTTCCAAAAGGCAAGGTGATCGCTTCACGCGAGATTGGCGCCATCGCAGCAGTTGGTCTGGATCGGATAAAAGTGGTGCGAAAGCCCCGCGTTGCTGTAATCTCTACCGGGGATGAACTTGAACTTCCAGGGAAAATACTTGGACCAGGCAAGATCTTTGATGCGAATACTTACATGATCATGACCAGACTCCTCGATCTTGGCGCAGATGCTGTCTTCAAGGGACGGGTGCAGGATAGATATTCCGAACTTCTCCAGGCGGTACGTGACGCGATCACCGAAGAGTTTGATATAATCATCCTCTCTGGAGGGACGTCGGCTGGCAGGGGAGATATGCTATACAGGGTTGTTGAGGATCTCGGCGAGCTTCTGATCCATGGTGTTATGATAAAACCTGGAAAACCATTCATATTTGGCGTCTGTGATGGTATTTCTCTATTTGGGCTTCCTGGATATCCTGTATCTGCGATGATAACATTTGAAAGATTGATTGAGCCTGTAATACGAGATATGGTGGGTATCAAACCTCAGAAAGAGGAGAAGGTGATTGCAGAGGCAGGAAAGAGGATATATTCTGCCAGGGGCAGGTATGAGTTTATGCCCGTTAAGCTTGAAAATGTTGATGGAAGTCTTCGCGCCCTGCCTGTTGCCGGTGGGTCGGGCGCGATAAAAACACTGATCGATCTTGATGGTTATATTGCGATTGAGGAAGAAGTTGAGATCATTGAGGAGGGTGAGATGGTTTGTGTGGTAAAAAAAGATAAATTTAAATAATACGATCCTATCAAGATAATTATCTCTACATAAACACTCTACAGGAGTACGATGAAAATGGCAGAAGACAATGTAATATATGTGGGCAACAAGCCAGTGATGAGTTATGTGCTTGCAGTGGTAACGCAGTTCAATGATGGTAGTGATGAAGTTGTGGTAAAGGCGCGTGGGCGTGCAATCTCAAGGGCAGTCGATACCGCCGAGGTGGTCAGGAATAAATTTATGCCAAATGTGGTCGTCGACAAGATTGAGATAGCTACAGAGGAGCTTAAAGGTAGCAAAGGGGATATGATCAGCGTATCTTCGATTGAGATCTTTATGAAAGCGCAATAGAAGAGGGTCTTAACCTCTATTTTGTCAATTTCCCTTTGAGCACTCTACGCGCAGAATCGGAGACGCCATACTGAAATATGAAATACGGATAAGTGCAGTACTGATCCGTACCCATCGCTCAGTCATGAAGAGTCTCATCCTCTACTACTCACAGTGTGTTACGGGCAACACGGAAAAAATCGCCAAGAAAATCGCAGCAGGTTTGAGAACTGGCGGAAACACCTGTGACCTTATCAAGCTGACAAAGTATTCCCGCGACCTCGAGATTGTAAGAAGCACCGATTTTAAGGCGTATGATCTTATTGGCATCGGTGTTCCTGTCTACTACTTCCACCCGCCATATCACATCCTCGATCTACTCCATGAGTTTCCCCGGCTCGATGGGCTAAGGGTTTTTCTATTCTGCACAAGTGGTGGTAACCCTGGTTCAACGCTCTATCAGATGAAGGTCATTCTTGATCAGAAAGGGCTAAAGATAATCGATGGTTATGACCGCTGGATCGGACATGATGTTCACCAGATGTACTCAAGGCGAGGGGGGCACCTTGAAAGCTCAGATGGCCATCCTACTATAGAGGAGCTTGAAGAAGCAGAGAAATTTGGTGAAAACCTCATAAAGAAGGTAGAAGATCCCAACACACCTGAAAAGACCGATTTCTGGGATAAAGAAAGTTCATCCGCAAAGATGTGGACATTTGAAGGGATACAAAAATGGTTTCCTGAGTTTAATCTCGTTGAAGAGAGGTGTACGAGCTGTGGAAAGTGTGCCGAGATCTGCCCTGTCGATGCGATCGTGCTTGATCCGTATCCCAGATGGGTAAAGGATTGTGACAGGTGCTATATCTGTGAACTCAAATGTCCTGAGGGAGCGATCGTCTGTGACTGGGGGCCACAGTGTGATTATATTGAGGACCTGATGGCGAAACGAAAAGCACGCAAAGGTGCATGAAAGAGTGTTTCGCGCAATACCAAAAACTCTATAATCTATGTAAGTCGATTACAGATCGGTGATTCTATGGTTAAAGTCGGTTTCATAAAACTTGGAAATATCGGAATGTCATTGATTGTGAACCTGCTTCTCGATGAGCGGGCAGATCGCGAGGATATCGACGTAAGAGTTGCAGGTACGGGTGCAAAGATGGGAAAGCCTGAGGCACAGGACGTATTGAGTTTTCTCAAATGGGAGCCCGATCTTCTCATCGTAACAAGCCCGAACGCTGCACTTCCAGGTCCAAAGATCGTCAGGGAGGCGTTTGAGGGTAAACCCTGTATCGTTATCTCAGATGGTCCTGCAAAGAAGGCAGTAGATTCAATGAAGGAGAAAGGCTTCGGCTATATCATCCTGCCAGGTGATCCGATGATCGGTGCAAGGCGGGAGTTCCTCGATCCAACCGAGATGGCACTCTTTAACACCGATGTTTTGAAGGTATTATCTGCATGTGGAGCTTCGAGGCTTGTGCAGGAAGAGATCGATCGTGTTATCGAGGAGATCAAGGCAGGCAAAGAAGTTACACTTCCTCAGATCATTGCGACAGCCGAGATCGTCACAGAACGCGCCAATTTCTCAAACCCATACGCCCGTGCAAAGGCGATTGCAGCCTACAGTATGGCTGAGAAGGTTGGAGAACTCGACTCAAAGGCGTGCTTCATGATGAAAGATCCCGAGGCATACACGATGATGGTAGCAGCAGCCCATGAGCTTATCAGGGAAGCAGCTCTACTTGCAGATGAGGCAAGAGAGATTGAGAAGGGGCAGGACACACTATCAAGAGCGCCTCATGCAAAATCTGGCGAACTCCTCTCAAAACAGGGTCTCATGGAGCCGCTTAAGTGATGTTTTACGGTCTTCGATGTATAGCATGTGGAAGAAGCATTGAACTGGAGAGAATCGTATACACATGCCCCCATTGTGGTGGACTCCTTGAGGTGGTATATGATCTTGATAAAATCGAGATCTCAAGACAAAGCCTCGAGGGTGTGAAGGAGTCGGTCTGGAAGTACAGATCGCTTCTTCCTTTTCCCGCTGATATAAAGCCGATCTCGATTCAGGAGGGTGGAACAGCACTCTACCGCTGTGATCGGCTTGCAGCGAGTATCGGAATCGATGAGCTTTATGTTAAACATGAGGGTCTGAACCCAACGGGCTCGTTCAAGGATCGGGGGATGACGGTCGGGGTTACAAAAGCCCTTGAACTCGGGATGGAGGTTGTCGCCTGTGCATCCACGGGCAACACATCTGCTGCACTATCGATCTATGCTGCAAAGGCAGGGATTCCAGCGGTTGTGCTCCTTCCTGCAGGAAAGGTCGCGCTTGGTAAGGTTGCACAGGCTCTGATGCACGGTGCAAAGGTGATCGGGATCAGGGGCAACTTTGATGACGCTCTCACACTCGTTCGAGACCTGTGCGAAAAGGAGCGATTCTATCTCTTAAATTCGATAAACCCGTACAGGCTCGAGGGGCAGAAAACGATCGGCTTTGAGATCGCAGACCAGCTTGGATGGAGAGTTCCAGACCGACTGGTTCTGCCTGTTGGAAATGCTGGAAACATCACAGCGATCTTCAAAGGCTTCGTGGAGTTTAGAGCGGCCGGGATCACAGATACAGTACCGAAGATGTGCGGGATACAGGCAGAAGGCTCATGCCCGGTTGCTGATGCATTCCGTGCGGGTAAAAAGGATATTGAACCTGAGAAAAATCCTGAGACTATCGCAACAGCGATTCGGATCGGCGATCCCGTGAATGCGGTGAAGGCACTTGCTGCAATCTATGACTCAGGTGGGCTTGCTGATACCGTGAGCGATGATGAGATCATACAGGCACAGCGTGATCTTGCAAAGCTTGAAGGAATCGGTGTTGAGCCAGCAAGTGCTGCATCTGTCGCGGGCCTGAGAAAGCTCGTTGAGAATGGTGCAATCAAAAGGGATGAGTCTGTTGTCTGTGTTACAACAGGGCACCTACTGAAAGATCCTGAGGAAGTTATTACTGTCTGTGGCGCGCCTTTTGAGGTTGATGCCAGAATCGAGGAAGTTATGCGGGTTGTGAGGGAGCGATGATCATCAGATTACCCGATGGATCTCAGAAAAAGGTTGACATCTCCACAATGAGGGTCGATGAGCTTTTAAGAAGCCTATCACTCAACCCTGTTCTATATCTTATTAGAAAAGATGGGAGGATCATACCAGAAGATTCAATTGTAGGAGGAGATGATACAATCGAACTTATAGAGTCAACGCACAGCGGTTGATTCTGATCATCGATTATATGGAGGGTTTTAAGATGAGAGTACTTGTGGCATATTTTTCAAAGACCGGAAATACGAAGATGATGGCAGAAACCATCGCCCAGAGTGTTGAGGAGAATGGATGTGATGTGGTTTTGAAACGGATTGAGGATGCAACACCTGAGGATATGCTTGAAGCAGATGGTGTTATCATCGGAAGTCCGACATACTATGGAACCGCGGCAGGAGCTGTGAAATCACTCTTTGATGAGAGTGTTAAGTATCATGGTAAGCTGGATGGCAAGGTTGGTGCTGCGTTCACATCCTGTGGCATCATCGGTGGCGGAAGTGAGACTGCGATCCTGTCCATCCTCTATCCGATGCTGGTTCACGGGATGATCATACAGGGAGATCCAAAGATTGGACACTTTGGTGTGGTGGCGGTCAAAACACCTGATGATGCAGTTCTCAACGACTGCAAACGACTCGGAGAACGTGTGGCAAATCTAATAAAAAAGCTGAAATAGGTTATTCAGTTATCAAAGGACCAGTGGGATTGCCTGTGTATTGCTGAAGGTGAAACGCCTCTGGTCCGGGTATTTGATCGTGACATGAGGGACACGCTGTGAGAACCTGATCGTTGATGCTGAACTGTTCAGGGTGACGTTGAACTTTGCATGTTCTCTTGTTATCGATGTGATCTCAACTTTATCGCCATTAACAATGAGTGTGTTCAGCGCAGGCTCGATCATTTTTCCACCAAGAATGAAGACATAAAGCAGCATGACCCCGTGCATCTGGTAGTCAACTGATACCGTTGCATGCTCCTCGCCAAGTTCAATATTGATCCTTTCTATATCGATCGAATTCGTCTTCCAATCCTCGCCTGCGGCAGCTACTGGCATTACCACTAACTGTAGCACAAGAAATAGAGCCAGAATAGATCCAGGTCGAACCTCCATACAATGCAGTATAATTATCTAACGGTATAAGAACCTTTTGATCACGAGACTATCTATCAGGTAGATGGTGTGGCGAGCGAAGAGAGGAGATTGGGTGGGAAGCATTTAAAACAAAAACTTTATTTAATTGATACCATTTTATCAGAACATTCCTATATTATATCGTAATTCTGAACTTATTTTTTAAATATCCAACCTCCAAAGCGATCTCTTCCATCAGGGAACAGTAAAAATATTTTACAAAATCGAGAAATTATCAAAAATTTTTCACTCAAGACCAAACGATCTTCAAAGATCGGGCTGAAAGGTTTAAATCTTTAAAGGAAAGAGGTAAATCGATTAAACCGAGAATAAAACGCTAAGATCCGATCGATTTATATAGTAGTAAGAAGAAAAGTAGAAACAGAGTTGCTAAGGTGAATGGCAGGCTGAAAGGTCTGGCGGACACCAGAACCTCTTGACGATAATCATCCGACTTGTGAGGGGTGATCTTCGTTTGGAAATCTATATAAGCAGATAAGTAAAAGTATGAAAGGAGGTGAAATTGAATGAAAGTGATTAGAAAAGATATACGAGAGGATGAGGAGGCGGTTTCGCCGGTCATCGGTGTTATTCTCATGGTTGCGATCACGGTCATACTTGCAGCGGTCATCGCGGCGTTTGTCTTCGGGATGGGGCCACCAACGGCTGCACCACAGGCAAGCCTGAGAATAACAGATACAGATACAGGTGCTGAAACTGTGACGTTAGTTCACGATGGCGGAGACAGCCTTGATCTTACTGATGTGAAACTGATCGTAGATGTAGGTGGAACGAGGGCCACATGGGATCCACTTGCTAGCAGTACTGCTAATATGTCAGTGGGTGATAAGATGGTGATCGATATAGACGGTGATACTATCAAATTAAATGGTGGTAGTGATATTAGTAGCACAAAAAGCGGCTCTTTGAGTGGGATTGCAGCTGGTGATGAAGTCACAGTGACATTTGTCGATAAGATAAGTCAGAAGAAGATCGCAGAACTTTCTGCAAGGTGCTGAGGCTATTAGCCCTGGCATTTTTCTTTTTATTTTACACAACACAATTATTAGATTCAAGTCTCTCGCTGACCGCGTAACAATCACAATCTTTATTTGAAGTGAGGGGAAAGTAATAACTAATGAACAGTATTGAACAGGCACACCTCATCATCAAAGGAAGGGTACAGAAGGCAGGTTATCGTGATCATATCGATGAGATGGCGTTCAATCTTGATCTTACAGGATATGTGAAGAATCTTCCCGATGGATCGGTTGAGGTTGTCTGTGAAGGAGAGCGAGAGAAGATCGAGCAGTTTATCGATCTGATCTGGATAAAACAGTATCCAATCTCGGTTGAGGATATAGAGGTGGATTATTCAGATGCAACAGGTGAATTCAGAGACTTTGAGATCATAAGAGAAGAGGATTTAACTGAAGCAGTCTATGAACGAATGGATACCGCTGCCAGGTACATGAGAGAGATGAACAGGAATCTTGGCGAGAAAATCGATAAAGTTGGAGAGAAGGTTGATATAGTTGCTGAGAAGGTTGATGCAGGAAGAGAAGAGAACAAAAAGGGATTTTCGATGCTTGGCGAGAAGATAGATTCGATCAAGGATGATACATCAGCGATCCGCACCAGTCTCTCCTCACTCGATGATCTGAAGATCAAGTATGAAGAGTTACGTCGGGATATTCTTGAGATAAAGCAGGCTTTGAAGGAGAAAGGGATTGTTTAGAGGGGTAGAGCAGGCTTATTATCCGTTTCACGGTAATATCACAACTTAAACTTTAAATAAACAGTGACCTAAAGAAGAAATATGAGATTAAAGGTAATTCTGGAACCACAGGAGGAGGGGGGGTATACTGTTTATGTACCATCTCTTCCAGGTTGCATATCTCAGGGGAGACGCACGAAGAGACGATAGAACTCTACCTTGAACCAGATGAGGAAGAGTTATCGCGGTATCCAAAACCTGAGGTCGTGGAAGTTGTGGTATGAAAAAGCTACCTGGATCGAGGATGATAAAACGATTAAGATTACTGTTCCGCTTCATGAGGTACTGAAGAAGGGCACATTGAGGCAAATTCTCAAAGAATCTGGCCTGAGCATGGATGAATTTTTGCGATTGCTCAATCGATAAAAGCATAGATACCACCGAGTGTATTATGCTTTAGACGGATCTCTTTTAACCCCGTCTTTATTTCTTTTTATTTTACACAGCAGGATTTTTAAGATGGGTTTGGATGGTTGGGGTTTTAGCGTAAAGTTTATGAGGTTACAGAATGAGGATAGCACATGAAGACCGCATCGATCGAAAAGATAAATGCCGAGATTTTTCAGCGATTTATGGACAAATGCAGGAAGCTGAATCTCAACCCAGAAGAGGCTGCAGAAGAGGCGATTGAGATGTGGCTTGAGGATTTGGAGTATGATGAGGCTTTCATTGAGAGGCAGAAGAGGATTCTCGACGAAGATGAATTTGTATCGATCGACGAGCTATAATGCGTTACAATGTCCTGATCTCAAAGACTGCACGAAGAACACTCGAGAACCTCCAGGAAAAGGATAAACAACGAATAATCTCTAAACTAAAGGAGTTGACAAACAATCCAGGAAAAAGACGGACAAAGATGAACATTAAGAAACTTCGCGACACAGATCCAACGTTATACAGACTTCGTGTTGGAGATTTTAGGGTGATATATGCTATCATCGGAGATGAAGTTAAAGTCACAGAGATTATGCATCGTGGCAAAAACTATCGTGGATACTGATTGATAGATCAAAATCGATGAGAAGAGAGATCAAGGTTATCTATGAGGGTGGGGGTGTGTATCAGTATCCAGACGAGATCTTCTCATACAGGATGTTGAGGATTTCTTTTCCGTGTGGTTTTTACCTCTTTCAATGCCTCTTCTTCTGTTTTTCTGAACGCAGAACATCCAGGTAACTCAGGTACCACTGTTATATATCCTGCATCCTCTTCACTATAGAAATTCTCTATCACGTACTTAGGCACTTGATTCACCCTCCTCTACGAGGTTGTACTTCTCAATGATCTTTATAAACAGTCTTACCCGATAAGGATTTGCCTTACCACTTACATCCTGAAAGTTCAACAGCTCCTTTACCTCATCATGCATGTAAATTATGTGACTGCCTTTTCTGCCTTTTAATCTGAAACCAAAATCCTCTACAATCGTACACAACCGGCTAAAACGAACGTTCTTTGGATTTTTTCCAACTCTTCAAGCAAGCGCCGTTTGTTCATATAATTAACCATAATTCTGGGATTGAATTAAAAGCTTTTGGATGATGAACATCCTTGATGGTAAGCTTTAGACGGACACCTTGTAACTCCGTCTTATTTCTTTTTATTTTACACAACACAATTATTAGATTCAAGTCTCTCGCTGACCGCGTAACAATCACAATCTTTATTTGAAGTGAGGGGAAAGTAATAACTAATGAACAGTATTGAACAGGCACACCTCATCATCAAAGGAAGGGTACAGAAGGCAGGTTATCGTGATCATATCGATGAGATGGCGTTCAATCTTGATCTTACAGGATATGTGAAGAATCTTCCCGATGGATCGGTTGAGGTTGTCTGTGAAGGAGAGCGAGAGAAGATCGAGCAGTTTATCGATCTGATCTGGATAAAACAGTATCCAATCTCGGTTGAGGATATAGAGGTGGATTATTCAGATGCAACAGGTGAATTCAGAGACTTTGAGATCATAAGAGAAGAGGATCTAACTGAAGCAGTCTATGAACGAATGGATACCGCTGCCAGGTATATGCGCGAGATGAACAGGAATCTTGGTGAGAAGATCGATAAAGTTGCTGAGAAGGTTGATGCAGGAAGGGAAGAGAACAAACAGGGATTTTCGATGCTTGGCGAGAAGATAGATTCGATCAAGGATGATACATCTGCGATCCGCACCAGTCTCTCCTCACTCGATGATCTGAAGATCAAGTATGAAGAGTTAAGCCGTGATATGGCCGAGATAAAGCAGGCTTTGAAGGAGAAGGGGATTGTTTAGAGGGTCTGGCTAGGATCGATGAGAAGAGAGATTGAGGTTATCTATGAGGGTGGGGTGTTTAAGCCGCTTGAGAAGGTGGAGCTTAGGGAAGGGGAGAAGGTGGTGATCGAGGTGAAGGACATTTTCCTATTGAGAGAAAAACTCAAAAAGTACAGCGGAATTTTAAAGATGAAAATCACTTCGGAGGAACTGGATGAGCTATACCATCAATATCTCTCAGAAAGAAGCGATATTCCTTGATTCAAGCGTCATAATCGGTTTGTTTTCTGGAGATAAAAGTGGAGAGAAGATCTTTGAAGAGATTATTGCCAACTCACTTTACATAAACGATGTGGTCTTCAGTGAAGTTATCTACAAGATGATGATCCTGAAGTTTCTTGAGGGGTGGTGGTAGCCTCAGCCTTAAAAGATTGAAGAAAACACTTGCGAAGTATCTTTACCTTTATGAGGAATTTCAGAATTTTTTAGAGGATTTTGAGATAAAATTTCTGGTCATAAATAAAGAGGTTATCGAATCCTCGTGTTTATTGGCTTCAGAGTGCGAACTCTCCCGAACGACGCCCTGATCACCGCAACCTGCAAACACTATGGAATCGGAAAGATCGCGACATTTGATTCTGATTTTAAACGGGTTGGGTTCCTTGAGGTTGTTGAGGTTTGAGCTTTGACATTTTTTTACACAACCCAATTATTAGATTCAATCTCTCGCTGACAGTGTAACAATCACAATCTTTATTTGAGGTGAGGGGAAAGTAATAACTAATGAACAGTATTGAACAGGCACACCTCATCATCAAAGGAAGGGTACAGAAGGCAGGTTATCGTGATCATATCGATGAGATGGCGTTCAATCTTGATCTTACAGGTTATGTGAAGAATCTTCCCGATGGATCGGTTGAGGTTGTCTGTGAAGGAGAGCGAGAGAAGATCGAGCAGTTTATCGATCTGATCTGGATAAAACAGTATCCAATCTCGGTTGAGGATATAGAGGTGGATTATTCAGATGCAACAGGTGAATTCAGAGACTTTGAGATCATAAGAGAAGAGGATCTAACTGAAGCAGTCTATGAACGAATGGATACCGCTGCCAGGTACATGCGCGAGATGAACAGGAATCTTGGCGAGAAGATCGATAAAGTCGGGGAGAAGGTTGATAAAGTTGCTGAGAAGGTTGATGCAGGAAGGAAAGAGAACAAAAAGGGATTTTCGATGCTTGGTGAGAAGATCGATAAAGTTGCCGAGAAGGTTGACATAGTTGGAGATAAAGTTGATAAAGTTGCTGAGAAGGTTGGTACCGTCAAAGAGGATACAGGGGAGATACGACGTTCTCTACATACACTCGAAGATCACATGCTGAAGTATGAAGAATTACGTCGGGATATTCTTGAGATAAAGCAGGCTTTGAAGGAGAAGGGGATTGTTTAGAGGGGCTGGCTTATTATCAACAACTTTTTATAGATCAGGATCGATAGATTACTGATGAAGGAGATCGAGATCATCTATGAGGATGGGGTGTTTAAGCCGCTTGAGAAGGTGGTGATCGAGGTGAAGGACATTTCTCATCGAACCCATTTCAGAACGTTCATGTAAGGTCTCCTCAATAACAAACTAACATCATCTTGGGAATGGTATGAAAGTCAAGCAGCTGTCAATCTGGCATGCATCAGGATGGTGTTGAGGGTTTTGAGGTGGATTTGTAGATAAAGCTAATGAGATCCCTGGAAAGATTAAGGAAATAGATGATAAAAAAATAAACGCTGATAAAGAAGCAGAGGAAAAAGCTGATATGGAGTATAGAGAAGATTACTAATTGAGAGATTCAATAATATCGATGAAACATTGAAATATGTGATTGAATAACTCCTGTCTCAAATTAATCACATCCCTACACATGCAACTCGTAATCAACACCCGTGGATCATACCTGAGAAAGAAGGAGAACCGCTTTCTTGTCAGGAATGAGGATAAGGTCTTTGAGGTATCGGTGAATAAGGTTGATAGTATACTGATTGCGACATCTGCGTATATCTCGACCGATGCGATCAGGTTTGCAGTTGAGAATAACATCGAGATCGTCTTCATAGACCATAATGGCAACCCTTACGGCAGGGTGTGGCACTCAAAGCTTGGAAGCACAACATTGATCAGAAGAAGGCAGCTTGAGATCTATGATAAAGATGATGGATTGAAGCTTGCAAAGGCATGGTCTGTAAAGAAGATCGAGAATCAGATAGAGCTTTTAAAACGACTAAAGCAGACTCGCCCCGAGAAGCACAATGAGCTTAAGGCATATATAGAACGGATCGAAGAGATGAGGGATAAATTAAAGGGACTGAAAGGTGCGATAGATGATAGGCGAAGTACAATCCTCGGAATCGAGGGCATGTCCTCAAAGATCTACTTTGAAGCGGTAAATTTTGTGATGCCTCAGAAGTTCAAGTTTGATGGAAGAAGTCGGCAGCCTGCAAGGGATGAGTTCAATGCGATGCTTAACTACGGATACGGAGTCCTGTACTCGATGGTTGAGCGAGCGTGTATCCTTGCAGGGCTTGATCCGTACATTGGATTTCTTCATACAGATAACTACAACAAGAAGTCCCTTGTATTCGATCTGATCGAGATCTTCAGGACGTGGGTCGATGAGACTGTAATTTTCCTTTTCACGAAGCGAAAGGTCAAAAAAGAATACTTTGACCAGATTGAGGGCGGCGTATCGCTCAACAAGGAGGGGAGAGCAGTGCTGATTCAGGCTTTGAATGAGACTTTTGACAAGACTGTTAAGTACAGAGGAAGGAATGTGCAGGTCAGAAATATTATCCAGTCTGAGTGTCATGGGGTTGCGAATCGGTTGATAGGGAAGAGATAACAGGTTCAGATGAAATCTCTAAACATTTATAGCAGTCTTTATATTCACTCAAAATCTCGAACAGCTTCTTCTTAAGTTCGGCGTTTTTTGTCAGAAAGAGGAAGAATATCTCATTATCGGATATATATAAGGGTAGATCTCCTGCAATTTCACCAAGTTTCTTTGATCTTCCATCCGGCAGATATTCTTCGTGCCTCCCACGAGCGCGGGGGAAATGCTGATATATCATCAATATAGCGTTCTCATTCATTTTTTCGTAAAGTTCTTTGACCTCGCTGTATAAAAGATGCTCTTTCCTCGATCTTTTAACTTCCAGACCGATGTCAGGATCGAGAAAGATGAGGGAATCTGATAAAAGCTCTCCATCTATATTTTTGAAGTATTCAACCCGGTCTTTATGCTTAAAAGGTTCACTTTCCCTGTATATTACCGTTTTTATGCCACAAGATTTAAAATATTCCTTAATTTTTCTGATATCCCGCTTCTTCTGGTCATCATCATACGTTATCAGGAATTTCATCAGCTCTTCATTCTTTGTTCCTGGTTTTCTCTGCTTTACCGCTCTTTTGAAGTCTCTCTTGTGTCCATGGCTTTTATTATCATCTTCTGTAAGCATCGGGACGAATGTGAAACGATCGATCGAGTCGATCCTTTGAATGATCCACGAGATCAGGTCATACTTGAACAAATCTCTGATATCCCCAAAGTACTGGTTTTTCATAGAAATTTCCCCACCAACTCTTTCTCACAAGTTCTTAAGATAAGTATAAATCTATTCAAGCTTAGATATAAATTAGAAGGGATGAGTTGTGCTCGTATGGGTGATATATGACATCTCGGATGATAAGAAGCGAAACCATGTCGTTAAGATCTGCAAGAACTATGGACTCTACCGCGTGCAGAAGAGTGCATTTCTCGGGACGCTGAACAGAAACGAATGGGATTCGCTTGCACTTGAGACGGGTGACGAGATCGATGAAGGCGACTCACTCTACATATTCCCGGTCTGTGATGACTGCTTTAAAAAGATAAAACTGATCGGAGAAGGATTTGATAAGGATCTTGTGAGAGATGAGCTTGGAGTTAAGTTTTTCTGAATCGAGTATCATGATCTCGGATGTTATCGAGTATCTCTTCTGTCCGAGATTCATCTACTTTATGTACTGCCTTGATATCCCGCAGCATGAGGAACGGCATTACAAGGTTTTGAAGGGAAGAGAGCTGCATGAGATGAGGGAGAAGATCAACAGGGATTATATCAGAAAGAAGCTTGACTGTGTGAGAAAAGAGGTTGCCGTTTATCTCAACTCGAGGAGGTATCATGTACGGGGAATCGTTGATGAAGTTCTCTTCCTTGAGGATGGTACAGCAGCCCCATTTGACTATAAGTTTGCAGAGTACAGGGATTATCTATTCAGGACGCATAAGTATCAGTCTGCACTCTACGCACTCATGATAGCAGAGCATTACGGGGTTGAGGTGAAGAGGGGCTTTGTCTGTTATGCAAGGAGCAACTACAGGGTCAAGGAGATCGAGTTCAAAGATAGGGATTTCAAGAGGGCGGCTGAGATGGTCTCAGAGATTCTCTCGATAATACAGGATGGATTTTATCCAAAAGGGACGAGTTATAAGGCGAGGTGTGTTGACTGCACATACAGGAGAATCTGCGATGGATGATAAGACCTTCAAGATCGCAAAAAAGACCAAGGATTGTATAGAATGCGGGTTCTGTACCTGTTACATCGATTGCTCAGCCAGTAAATACGGTTTCTGCTCTGGATGTGGTATCTGTGTTGATGCCTGTCCATACTTTGGGAGGGTACTCATCCCTGATCCCCATGAACGTCGAAAGATCCAGATAATCGTTGATGGGGAGAGTTTTGAGATCTCTGAGCATATAACTGTGAAAGCAGCACTTGAATCACTGGGCTATAAAGTTCATGCACCCTGCAAAAGCGGTGGATGCTTTGAGTGCGCGGTTATGATCGATGGCGTTCTCAAACAGAGCTGTATCACGCCTGTTTACGATGGCATGAAGATTGATACCGAGACATCTCAGGTTACACCTTTGAGGATTGTATCGGGATTTCAGGGGCATATGGTCGGTGGAGTCGGGACACCACATCAGCTAAAGAAGCTTCACCGCGTAATCGAGGTTGCATGCTTTGGACATGGTTGCATACTTCGGTGTCCGACATGTCAGAACTGGGAGGTTACCTATTCTTCTGTTGATCTCCCGCTTACACCTCGTGATGCTTCAAAGCTCATGACCCACGCAAGAAAAGAGTTTCGCGTTGACAGGATGGCAATATCGGGTGGAGAGGCCACTTTGAACTCAGGATGGCTTATCAAATACTTTAGAGAGCTGAAGATGAGAAACAGAGACGAGCGTGCAAGGTTTCACCTCGATACAAACGGCGTTCTTCTCACACCCGGCTATATCGACGATCTTTATGGTGCCGGCATGAGCGATATCGGCGTAGATCTTAAAGGGATACGCCTTGAGACATTTATGAGAATAAGCGGTCTTGAAGATTCTGAATATGCAAAGAAGCTTCTTAACGCCGCATGGAAGGCTGTTAGATATATCGTTGATAACTACTTTGATAAGATCTTTATCGGCATAGGAATCCCTTATAACCGAAGTTTAATTCAAGAAGAAGAGCTTTATCGCATGGGTGAGTCGATAGCTTCTATGAGGGATGATATACAGGTCGGGCTTCTTGACTATCGTGGTGAGTTCAGGATGAGAAAGATGAAAAGACCCTCCTTTGATGAGATGCTCCATGCAAAGCGGATTTTAGAGGATGCAGGCTTAAAGTGCGTGATTGCTCAGACTGAGAGGGGATATATAGGTCCTTTATGAGGCGCATCCGCCTCATAAGGGGGGTTGCACCCCCTCTACCCCTGCGTCCCGCATTCCGCTTACGCTTCAACTGGACTTTCCAGCCGAAGGCAGGATTTTTTTCTACCGTGAGGTAGGAAAGCCCTACCTAAGGTGGGCTTTTTGAGGATGAACTTTTGTAAAAAGTTCATAGCAGGACGTTTTTAGTAATTTTTTTTGAAAAAAATGTAGATGCCTTTATCAAAGGGATGTGCAAAGGTCAATCACGGTATAAAAAGAGGTAAGAACCTCAGATTATCGCAAGCCTTCCTGCGTTTGTAATCTGTAGATCCTCTGATACAAAGCCCTTTGCCTTGAGCTCTCTTATGTGGTTATAGGTCATACCCTTGCTTATACCGATTCTAATTGCGATATCGGGAACAGATCTCACTCCTTCATCCACTGCCTCGAGTATCATCCGTTTCGTGGAAGAGATTCCAAAATCAAGAAGCGGGAGATCAACGATTCTTTGATCCTCTTCGGTGATATATACAACCTTTCTGACCATCTCCTTCCGTGCATAAGTCCCAAACAACGCCCCCAACGCCTGTGGCTTCCTCCCACCGCTTATATTGATAACCACCTGCTGACCGCGTGCCACCTCTGCCTCGATCAATGCTGCAACATCTTCTGCAATTCTCACAATATCATAGAGGCTTGTGATCTCCGTCTCAATCTCGATTACAGCACCGAGCGTATCTCTCAGCATATTTTCTGATCGTATCATCTCTTCGGGCGCGTCTTCTTCACGTATCAGGATCACCTTTGAGGGTGAGAAGTGTGTTACCGATACAATCACAGGTTCGATTCTGTATATAGTTGAGATGAGCGTGAGTTTTTCAACCATTGTTAAGCATATAGTCTTAGGGGGTATATATGGTTTGTTGAAGGAAAATATTTTATATGTGAAGAGAGAAGGTGTATATATGAGCGTGTATTTTGTTCGGGGGGAGGGGGATGATTGAGGCGGTGAGGAGGATTGGGGAGTATGCGTTTGAGAAAAAGGGGATCTCCCTCGATAATTCAATAGATCTCTTAAGTATTTTAATACAGGATCCAGCAAGTTCGAAGGCTTATAAGCACATTCTTGCTATAAAACTGAATAAAAGGGAGAATGGCTTTGAATTCGCTGATATAGATCTGGAAGATTATTCTAAAAGCAAAATAGTGCAGTACCTGTATAGGAGGGGATCGGGAAACGGTCCTGATATTACGCCAACATCACGGGTTACAGAGATCGAGAAAACCTTTGTTAAAAATAAGATATTGCCATGGTTTCAAAAAACGCTCAGAGATGAAACGCTCAATCTCGAAGATGAAGAACTCGAATTTTTAAGAGGTATAAACGATTGCCTCTCGGAAAATAAAGATCTAATTCTATCCAAATTGAAGGTTTTGAGTGAAGAAATCCCTCGAGATGAGAACAGCATCATAACTATCGTAATTGAGGATAACGGCAAGAGATACATAGGTGATTATTCTGTTTTCAGAGAAATACTCAAAACAAGGGCATTGTCAGGCTATTACCAAAAATACAACAAAGAATCGAAATCGGAAGATAAGATCTGTTCTATTTGTAAACGCCAAAAGGACGAGGTTTATGGTTTTGTTAGCACATATAAGTTTTATACGGTGGATAAACCCGGATCTGTGAGTGGAGGTTTCGATCAAAGTTTGGCATGGAAGAACTACCCGGTCTGCCAGATGTGTGCTCTTACACTTGAAGAGGGCAAAAAATATCTTGAGGATTTTTCAAGTTTCAGATTTTATGGTTTTGATTATTACTTGATTCCCAAACCGCTCATAGTAGAGAAGAGTGATGAAGTTTATCGTATTTTAGAAGATTTCAAAGGGGTGAATCCAGAGTTTAAAAAGGGTTATATTCACCTTCTGGATGATACCGAAGATGAGATACTGGAATTGATCTCGGAACAGAAAAATTTCTTTAACAACAATCTGCTGATATATGAAGAGTCACCGCGGGAATTTAAGATTTTGTTGTACATTGAAGATGTTCTCCCTTCGCGCTTAAGAAAACTTTTTGATGTCAAGAAAGAGCTGGATGGGATAGCGGTTTTTAAGAATTGTAGAGTATCTGTTTTTGAAAATGGAAAGAAACAGGTTAAAAGCCATTTAGAATTTAATTTTGGCAATATATGGCACTTCTTCGGGCGTACACGAGAACGAGATATGAGTAAGTATTTTCTCGATATCACAAACAGGATTTTAACAAACAGGAAGATAGATTATTCGTTCCTAATGTGGGGCATTATGGAGAATATAAAAAGACAATTTATCAATAACTTTTCGACTGAAGAATCCTCTTTAAGGGGTTTTCAACTCTTACTTTATTTACGCAGGTTGAATCTATTAGAAAATTTTGATAGAGGTAGTTATATGAATGAGAAAAGAATATCTGATATATTTGGGAGTGGCGATGCGACAGATAGAGTGAAACAGGCTGAACACTTATTTGAAGAGTTTTCTGATTTCTTCAACAACGATGCTAAAAAAGCCATCTTTATGGAGGGTGTATTGGCACAGCGGTTGTTAAATATTCAGTATCATGATAGAGGGTCAACACCGTTCAGGTCGAAGCTCCAGGGTTTGAAACTGGATGAGAAGGTTATCAAGGGGCTTTTACCGCAGATACAAAATAAATTGGAGGAGTACGGTAAAAACTATTACACAGACTTAGAGGGTTTAATATCAAAATACATGATCGAGGCAGGTGATGGATGGAGAATGTCAAAAGACGAGATTGGATTTTATTTCGTGCTTGGTATGAACCTTTCATATCTGTTTAAATCCAAGAAAGAAGAAGAAACCAACGGTGGAGGTAATGCAAATGAGTGAAATAATTTCAAATAGGGCAGAGATTTTGTTTCTGTATGATGTGAGGGATTCAAATCCCAATGGTGACCCACTTGATGAGAATAAGCCGAGGATAGACGAAGAGACAGGGATTAACATTGTGACCGATGTACGGCTAAAGAGAACGATACGGGATTATCTGCACGATTTCAAAGGAGAGGAGGTATTTATACGCGAAGTGCGGAAGGACGACGGAAAACTCAAGACGAAAGAAGATAGACTGGGTGATTTAAAAATAGACAGTCCAGAAGCTTTGTTGAATTGCATCGACATAAGGTTATTTGGCGCCACAACAGCGATAAAAAAGAAGACCATAACATTTACAGGTCCTGTTCAATTTAAGATTGGTAAATCGATGCACAGGGTTCTTCTGAAGTTCATTAAAGGCACAACAGTCATGCCATCCAAAGAAGCGAAAGGACAGGGAACATTCACCGAGGAATATATCTTGCCATATTCTCTAATCAACTTCTATGGCATCATCAATGAAAATGCTGCGAAAGATACGAAACTGACGGATGCAGATGTATCACTACTTCTCGATGCAATCTGGAACGGCACAAAGAACCTCATTTCAAGGTCAAAGGCAGGTCAAATGCCGAGACTCCTCCTGAAAGTCAATTACAAAGAGAAGAATTATCATATAGGAGATCTCGACAGTATGATCACTTTAGAATCCAATCTTCGAGACGAGGAGATACGAGATATAACAGAGGTAAAGCTGGACGTAACAGAACTCATGAGCGTTTTGAGTTCAAATAAAGAGAAAATAGCGAGTATAGATTATAAAGCAGACGATAGGCTAAGTTTTGTCTATAATGGAGTGGAAAAAAGCTTTGCTGAGTGCCTTATTGATGCAGGAATGTTTATCAATCAATTAGCACTGTAGCGGAAAAGAGGGTAGAATGAATAAAGTGCTGGTCTTTGATGTGTGGGGAGAATATGCACACTTCAGAAAATATTATACAACAACTTCCCCACTTTCATATTCCATACCACCACGAACCGCGGTTACTGGTTTTATTGGGGCCATACTTGGACTCAAAAAAGAAGAATATCTCAAGCATTTCACCAAGAAGCAAGCATTTATAACGGTTGGATTGTTGAATCCCGTAAAAAAGGTAAGAATATCTGAGAATTTGATCAATACAAAAGATGGCTATTTTATCCCTTTTAGAAAAACAGGGCACCAGCCGCGTACTCAAATCAGATTTGAATTCATAAAAGATCCGAAATATAGACTATATTTTTATCACACAGACGATGGGTTGTACGCCCGGACAAAAAAACTTCTTGCCAATCACAAAAGCATTTATACACCGTATCTCGGCATAAGCGAACACATAGCTAATTTTGAGTTTATCGGGGAGATGAACATCCAAAAAAAGATTCTGGAGGATTTTGTAAAGGTAAATTCAGTGATTCCAGAAGATCCAGCTAATAAAATTGAGTTTGAGGCCAATATGGAATATTTTTCAGAGACAATGCCAATTGAGATGGATTTTGACAGAACGGTAGTTGAGTACAGAAATATAATGTTTGAACGGAATGGACAGCGAATCAAAGCGAAACTAAAGGAGTTCTGGGAGCTTGATAATGGCGAAAGAATCCTTTTCATGTAACTTATATTCCCATCCTGACAAACTATTGTATAAACATCTCTCTAATGTTGGCCGCTTGTCCCGTGAGACCTTATCATTAAAAGAAATGGATTTAAGCGATTTGCAACTGAAAAAAGATGTTCTGATGGATTTATCATATCTTATCGGCGTTTGCCACGATTTTGGAAAAGCAACAGAATACTTTCAGAATTATATAAAAGAGGTAGATGAAAAGAAAAGAATGCAGATGAAGGGCAGACAGGAGACGAAACACGGGTTACTTTCTGCTATTTTTACTTATTTTGTCTTACAGGAATACTTAAAAGATTTGAAGGATCAAAAAGTCTTAAATGAACCTCTTTGCGATATTCTCGCTGTCATAGGATATCTGATTATAAAAAGGCATCATGGGAATTTGAAAGATGCACGTTTCGAGATACTTGATCTCAAAGAGGATGAGGATATAGAGGTTTTAAATAGACAAATTCAATCTATCAATCTAAATGAGGTGGAGAAAGTTTATTGCGATTTGTTAAATGTTGACATCAGTTACTTCTTTAACCATCACCAACAAATAGTAAAGGAAATTTTGCAAAAAAAGAAGCGAATAAGACGCTTGAGAGAAGAAGAAAATATTCAGTACAGTCTTATCACACAACTATTATATTCAGTCTTGATAAATTCGGATAAAGTTGATGCATCTGGTATCGAAATTGAGAGAAACAGAAGAGAGATTTCATCTGATCTGGTAGATGCATATAAAGTGATCAAAGGATACAACGAACCAGACGGGAAGATGAATAACATAAGAAATTGCATTTATGACGATGTCATATTTATGCTCAATGAATTAGACCTTAAACAAAAAATCTATTCCTTAAACGTACCGACAGGCACGGGAAAGACTTTAACTTCTTTATCTTTTGCTTTGAAGTTGCGAGATAAATTGAAGAGAGAAAAGGGATTTACACCTAAAATAATCTATTCACTTCCTTTTATGAGTATAATTGACCAGAATTTTGATGAATTTGAGCGTGTGTTTAAAAAAGTAAACGGACATATCCCCACCACTGATATTTTATTAAAACATCACCATCTTGCAGATATTTTCTTTGAAACTAAAGATGATGAGTTTGAAACAACGGAGAGTCTGTTTTTGATTGAGGGGTGGAATTCTGAAATAATTGTAACAACCTTCGTGCAATTCTTCCATACATTAATCTCAAATAAAAATCGAACACTGCGAAAATACCATAATATTGTAAATTCTATTGTCATACTGGACGAAGTTCAATCAATACCTCATGAATACTGGTTGCTCTTTAAGAAGTTAATCGATGTTTTTTCAAGGTGTTTCAATACATATTTCATATTTGTAACCGCGACACAACCCCTTATATTTGAGCCTGAAACAGAAATTAAAGAGCTTGTGAAAGATAAAAGCAAATATTTTAGTGAATTTGACCGTATTGAGCTAATTCCAGAGTTGGAAAGTACACCATTTGATAAATTCAAAGAAATTGTGAGAAAGGATATTGAAGAACATAAAGAAAAAGATTTTCTGGTGGTGTTAAATACAATCAATTCCTCGAAAGAGCTCTATGAATATTTAAAAGATTTTGAAATACCAGAAACGAGTTATTATTATCTTTCCACAAATATTATACCTAAAGAGCGTTTGAGTAGGATTAAGAAGATCAAAGCTGAGAAAGGTAGAAAGATTATTGTGAGTACACAGCTTATTGAGGCTGGCGTGGACATCGATGTAGATATAGTCTATCGGGATTTTTCAACCCTTGACTCGATCAATCAGGTTGCAGGACGATGTAACAGAAATTATAGCGAAGATAAAAAAGGTCTGGTAAAAGTTTTTGTTTTGATAGATACAAATAACAATGACCGAAAGTATTACCAGTACATCTATGGAGACAAAGCAATTTTAATAAATAAAACCTCTAAAGTCTTAGAAAATTATTCAAAGATAAATGAACCGTTGTTTTTAGAAATAACGAATGAATACTACACGAAAGTTAAAGATGCGATGGCTGATGATGAATCGGAAAAGATGGTTGCATATCTTTGTAATCTGGAATTTGAGTCAATACAGAAGAATTTTAGGTTGATAAAGCAGGATTATGAAAAAATCGACGTCTTCATCGAACTTGACGAAAACGCCAAAAGAATCTGGCATGAATACCAAGAGATTCGCAATGTTAAAGATCCATTGGAACGCAAAAAGGAGTTTCTCAAAATCAAAAAAGACTTCTACGATTATGTAATCTCCGTTCCCAAAAAATATGCAAACCAGGTTGGTTTTGATGAAAAAACAGGAATTGGTTATATTTCAAAGGTTGAGATAGATCAAGGAATTGGATATGATTCAGAAACAGGTTTCAAAAGAGAGAATGCCGGTGGCGGTTCAATAATCTGTTAACACATCCCCTCCTAAATTTCATTCTCCCCATTCAACTTCTCCCAGCTCACCTTTGACACTTTGCTCCGCTGGAATATTACTGCACCCATCTCAAAACCCTCAACACCATTCTGATACATAATGAGGCGCATCCACCTCATCCACCCAATGTCCGATCTTCGATCGGGGGATATATAATAATAGGGGGCTTCGGAAAGCCTACTTGACAGCCGCCATGAAGCACACCGCCAGCCGCTCGAACCTCACCAGTATCCTCCTGTATGACTCGATCCAGGTGTTAAATCGCTCCACCGCACTCCTGTTTCTCATATACCTATCCTTATCCAGCCCTGTAGGCTATCGGCCTTTCTGTTGGGGCTTTAATTTCATACATGAATGTTTTGAAATTGGTTCACTGACTGCGCTCCTTTTTGTCTCCTATCCTCAACCACGGATTGATTATATCTCTACACCATATTAAATCTTCGATTACGCCTAACATCCGGCAGGGTATGCGCTGTCAGGCGATGTGGCAAACGCTGATAATTTTTGCAACTTAGTAAGCTACCGCTTTGGTAAAACATAAAAAATTGTCTGTTCCACACATTCAACATCCAGTCCTTTTAGTACCACCTGATAGTGCCCTGGCTTAAGAAGGCTGCCATCGTCCAGTCTCTGATCCCAGGTCCACGTTAGCGTTTCATTTGGATGAATTAACACGGCAGTTTGCTCTACTTTAGGCTTGTAGGTATGGGCATTCGATATATTATACATATCAGGATAGATTTTCGGAAATTTGGCGTATACACTCTCTTCTGGACTGCAATGTAATTTGCTTTCAATTTCTGCATCAATCATCGGCAATACTATTACTTCCCAGGGAGCTGGATTGGGAAGGGTTATCGTCTCGTTACCGATGTTTTCAAGAAAAATTCTGATTTTTTCACCCTGAACAAATTCATGAACAAATTCTTCTTTATCGTTGTTCAGATACAATCGTAACTTTGGCGCCCACAAAGAGTTTTGGGGTGTAGGAATAGAAATTGGAGATATGTTAAACTCTTTGATCTTTATCACTTTTTTCGTTTCCGTGTCAACTACCTTATTGAACTCGCTACTAAGTTTTGAATCAAATCTAATCGTAAAATTTTTACTATCATTATCACTAACATTTATCCACTGATTGACTGAGACTACAGATGATAGTGCCACAATTACAATGCAGAAAATTATCAGGACTTTTTTCATTTCTATCCCACCTCGTTTCTTTTTTACCCATCAATTATTATTTCAAACATTTTTTTATCCACCTGTTAAGCGATGTGACCGATATCTCCATCAGATATACCTCCATTCGTTGAATGCTGCTACAACTAAAAGAATTAAACTCACTAATAGGAATATTAACTCATATTTCGACAATTTGACCTCCTTAAATCTCCGTATTTTCCTGAACTTTTCACCACGCCATCTCCCAGCATGAAACATGGCTAAATTTACCGTGGCAACACACGCAAAAATGTAAGCTAAAAACTCCAGAAATCCAATTTGCAGGAACAATAACCACCCTTCCAAGGTGTAAGCTGATATACCTCCACTAAAAGAGTTTGTTCCAGCAAAAAGCCCCATCATAACGGTATTAGCATAGAGCGGAAGATAACCAAGGGTGAATGATCGCACTCTGTAATGATTCACTCCCACTATGATACCCAGCACAAATAGATTGTAAACCAAGGTCTTAGTGAAGGAAGAAAGGAAAGATCTTTTCTCTTCGAATACCATAAGCGAGGGCAGGGGCAGCTCCTTCATAATGCCTTCTGGCAGGAAAAGAAATCCGAAAGCATAGGCAAGAGCTATGAAGGTAAAGAAAAACATAAAAGCATACCCCGTTCTTACCCAAAGACTCTCGTGACCTAAGTTTTTTATGAGATTCCTCATTTTTCAGTGCCTCCATTAAATCGGCTATTTCATCTAACGTCATGTGGATAAAAGAAGTTGCCCTATTGAGCGTTGAAGGATACGCCCGGCTACCGTTTTTATCTAACTGCCTCAAATCCTTCGCTACAGAGGACTTATACTCTATCCTACAAGCCAAGCTGCTCCCTCAACTCACTACTTGAAATCTTCCCAACCCCCAGAATCTCTCTCGTTATTAGAATTATGCGGGGAGAGGGATTCGAACCCTCGAAACACTTCTGTACAGGATCTTAAGTCCTGCGCCTTTGGCCGCTTGGCTATCCCCGCAATACTCTGATCTTACACTGATTAATGAATTGGATACCGTATATAATGCTGTCGTTATCACTGGTGCGATTGAGCATTACAGGCAGAAAACCGATAGATTAAAATGCAAGCTTTGTTTATTATAAGCAGAGGAGCCGATGAAGAATGAGTACAGTGCGAATCATGCGAGTTTTACTTGTGAGATTGGGGTCGGGCGAAGGAAATGTTGATATTACCATCAACGCCATTGCGAGGGAGATGCGCGAATCTGGAATGGAAGTGATCTATGCTGGTTTGAATCAGACACCTGAGCAGATTGTTGAGACTGCTATTCAGGAAGATGTAGATGCTATTGGCATCGTTATTCTTAACGAGAAGCAGCACATCACGTCTATCCAGCGGGTTGTAGAATTACTGAGTGAGGATGATGCAGAGGAGATAGTTGTGATGGTAGTAAGTAACATACCAGAATTAGACCATCTCGAACTTGAAAAGATCGGTGTCTGTGGTATCTTTGGAGTGGAAAACGATCCAGCTGAGATGGTCGAATTTATATCAGATAATGTAAGAATGGTCGAAAGATGATAAAGATGGAATGGTGTAATTGATGGATATCGTCAAAAAGATTTTAGAGGGAGACAGGCGGGCAATTGCAAAATCGATCACTATGGTCGAGAATGGTCATCCAGATGCACATGAGATGATGCAGGAGCTATATCCTCATGCCGGAAATGCACACCTTATCGGGATGACAGGTTCACCTGGTGCAGGTAAATCATCACTTGTCAACAAAATGATCGCTGAGTACAGAAAACGAGGTAAGACCGTGGGCGTAATCGCTGTTGATCCCACAAGCCCTTTCACAGGCGGAGCACTGCTTGGCGATAGGATCAGGATGCAGGGGCATGCAATCGATAAAGATGTATTCATACGGAGCATGGGTACGCGTGGAAATCTCGGGGGGTTATCACGAGCTACAAACGATGCGGTCACAATTCTTGATGCATCAGGGAAGGATATTATAATCATTGAAACGGTAGGCGCGGGGCAATCAGAAGTTGACATCGTGAATTCTGCACATACCCCAATTGTTGTTCTTGTCCCTGGTATGGGAGATGAGATACAGGCAATCAAGGCTGGAATACTTGAAATAGGCTCGATCTTTGTGATCAACAAGGCTGATCGAGATGGTGTTGAACGCGTACTCGTCGATCTTGAGATGATGCTCAATCTTGCCTGCTATAAAGAAAATGAATGGAAACCGCCGATCCTTGAGACCGTTGCAATAAGGAACAAAGGGATCGCCGAGCTCCTGGATACAATTGATGAGCACATGAAATATCTTAAAGAGACGGGAACACTCAATGAACGTATGCGAGATCGCGTAGAGGGCGAACTCAAGGACTGGATTCGTGGTGAGAGTGTGGATATGGTGATTAACAGGCTGAAAGAAGAAGGTATATACGAATCACTTATTAATGACATCCTGAAGAGAGAGATTGACCCGCACACCGCGGCGATTAATGCAATAAAACATTTGAGAGGGGATGACAGGTGAGTGTTCCAAGATTCTGGAGGGCAATACCAAACCGATACAACCTGATCGGCTCAAGATGTACCCTCTGTGGCACGTACTATTACCCACCACGGGTGGTCTGTGTACACTGTCGACGTGATAGCAGGATGGATCAGTACACCTTTGCTGGTGAAGGGGTGGTAGAGAGCTTTACCGAGGTCTACTCCACGTCCACGGCATTTGAACGGGAGATACCTTACATACTTGCCATCATCAGGCTTGATGAAGGACCTGCACTGACATCACAGGTTGTGTGCGATCCAGGTGAGATCGATATCGGCACACGTGTGCGAGCAATTTTCAGAAAGATCGGTGAAGATGGGAAGAAAGGTGTCATCAACTATGGTACAAAGTTCACACCCATCTAAACGGATTGCAATACTTGATTACGGACTTGGGAACCTGAAAAGTATTTTCAAGGGGTTGCGGCGTGTTGGGGCTGAGGCTATAATAACAGATGACCCCGAGTTGATCGCCGATGCTGATGGGATTCTTTTGCCAGGAGTTGGTGCTTTCAGGGCAGGCATGGAAAACCTTGGGGATTTGAGAAAAGTCCTTGATGAGGTGGTTGCAGCTGGAAAGCCACTACTTGGGATCTGTCTCGGCATGCAGATGCTTCTCACAGAGAGCGAGGAAGGAGGTAAAAGTGAAGGGCTCGATTACATACCAGGCAGGGTTGTGCACTTTCCGAGCAATCTGGGACTCAAGATACCACACATGGGCTGGAATACACTGAGTATAAAGCGAGAACATCCATTACTTGATGGTATCAACGATGGAGCATTTGTCTATTTTGTTCATTCATATTATGCGATCACAGCTCACAGAGAGTTTACCGTGGCAACGTCTGATTATGGCGTTGAGTTTGCTGCGATCGTTGCATCACCTGATGATAATGTCGTTGGCACCCAATTTCACCCCGAGAAGAGCGGGGATGTCGGGATCAGGATGCTTAAAAATTTTGTACAGATGTGCTAAAACTACCACCTTAGATTCCATCATCGTTTTATACAACCCAGAAGAAAATTGTATAGATGTCAGTAAGTGGTACAACAATCGCACTCGCCCTCTTCATGCTCTGGTGGATACTGATCTTATCCCTTGACAGACGTGGAATTCTTGAAAAATATAATATGCAGGCGTATGGCCCTGTTCTGATGATAAGGACACGAAAAGGGCTCTCCTTTCTCGATGAAGCATCAAGGTTCAGAACGTTCTGGTGGAGTTTTGGGACGACTGGAATCTTCTTTATGCTCGCCGGTATGCTTGTGATATTTGGACTCGTCATTATCTCAGATTTCTTCATGCTGACAAATATGCCTGCGCCAACCGTTGTAAATGAACCCAGAAACTGGCTCTTGATACCAGGTGTGAATGAGTTTATACCTGCCTGGGGCTGGCTCGGACTGCTTGTAACACTCATCGTCCATGAGCTTGCACATGGTATACTTGCCAGGAGAGAAGGAATTAAGGTAAAGTCGATGGGGCTTCTGCTGGCCCTGATACCCATAGGTGCGTTTGCAGAGCCCGATGAGGAAGAATTATTTGGTTCAAAGGATGGTAATAAGCCGAGTATCATATCGAGTGAGGCCAGGAATCGGATACTTGCAGCAGGAGTTATGAGTAACTTCATCGTTGCAGCGATCGCACTTGCACTATTCTTTGGTCCTGTGCTATCGGTCTTTGCACCAACAGGCAATAATGTCGTGATCACAGAGGTGCTTGATCAATTCAAAGAATCAGGAATCAAGGAAGAGATGGTTGTAACAGCCATAAATGGTGTATCGGTCAGATCACTCGATGATATATTCTCTATTAAAGAGAATGGTGATACGATAACAGTCGATGTCCTGGACCGCGGCGTCATGCGGGAGTTCACATTGAGAGTTGTAGAAGGAGCGCTTATTAAAGATGTTCTGGATGGGTATCCTGCATCTACCGCAAAAATTGAGCCAGGTAGCAGGATAATCAGGATGAATAATGTTGTAATTCATGATGCAGGCGATTTTTATGATTTTATGGAGGATACAAAGCCCGAAGAAACTGTATCAGTAACAACGGTCGATGATAGCGGCAGAGAAGAGACATTTGAGGTCAAACTCATCCAGTATCCATATTCAGAGAAAGAAGAGAAGGGTTTTCTTGGGGTCGTTGTATATAACGTGCCCTTCGGGATGGTGTGGGAGTTTCCTGCCGAAACATATCTCTCTAACCTTAAAAAACTGCCAGGGTCTTTTTTCGGCTGGATATTATTGATGGCGCTACCGGTAATTCCCGTGACACAGGGCGGTTTCGGTGGCTTTGGAGACTGGCTGATGCAGCTCTACACACCTTCAATCGGGGGGATATGGGCGTTCTACGTGGCAAATGCACTATTCTGGATCGGCTGGATAAACTTCTATGCAGGGCTTTTCAACTGCCTTCCCGCTGTGCCGCTTGATGGGGGTTATGTCTTCAGGGAGATGGCGAATAAACTGACAGGTCTCTTCACATCCAATCCTGAACGACAGAAGAAAATCACCGACACGCTCACACTTGGATTTGCGCTCTTCATACTTGCATCAATCATATTCATGCTCGTTGGACCTTACCTTGTTAGGTATCTCCGGCTGAACTTTGGATGATAGTTATGCGATAAACCACGAAAAATCATTGATCATCGATACACACTTTTATTAACTTTCGTCTGTTATTAGTACTAGGGAGGTCATCTAAGATGATAGATACGAAACTTGCGGTCAAGAACGTCATGATAAAAGATGTTGTGGTAGTGCAGACTGATGCCACCGTACGAGAGGCGGCCGAATTGATGAATGAACGAGATGTCGATAGCGTGATCGTACTCGACTCAAAAAAACCCGTCGGGATCGTTACATACGGTGATATTGTTCGAAAAGTTTTACTTAAAGATAGGGATGCGAAAAAAACCACAATAAAAGAGATTATGACCTCACCACTCACATACGCGGACCCTGAAGATGATATTAATGCGGTACTTAGGACGATGTACAGGCATGGTATCCGCAAGTTACCTGTACTCAAAGATGGAGATCTTGTAGGTATCATTGCAGACATTGATATAAACACCACCTACATGGGGATGGGTACAATCCTGACCGACCTTGTTGAAATGAACTCGGATACTGCTTTTTTGCATTGCGGTTTGCCAGAAGAAGGGGACGATGCCAGTATGAGACAGGGAATCTGTGAAGTCTGCGGAGCGTTCTCCAGCAATCTTGTGGTCGAGGGCGGTGTGATGCTCTGTGAAAACTGTCGTGAGTCCTACTGAATGATGGACGACGTATCGGGAGGGATTGAGTGAATATAAAAGATATAATGCGGGAAGCTGCTGCTCTCCATGAGGATGAATACCTGACAAAAGCTCGCCAGTTAATTCGTGATACACACCAGCGTATACTGCCGGTTATTGACGAACGCGGTCATCTGCTTGGAATCATAACCGATGAAGATATCCTGAAACTCAGGGCAGCAACCAAATCGAATGTAACAGTTAAAGGGTTTGTTACATCGGGTTATTCAGTAGACATCAACGAGGATTTACTAACCGTTGCAAAACTGATGGTCAGGGAAGAACTGGATGAACTACCGGTTGTTGAAAATGGGAAGCTTGTTGGAATCCTAAATTTGAGGGATGTGCTTCGTGCAATGCCGCGCAAAGAATCGGATACACCCGTCGGTACGATAATGACGGAAAAAGTCAGAACACTCAGTGAAGATGACCCCATCTCGCTCGCGGCTTCCAATATGGCAGAATATGGTTACTCTGGATTCCCAGTAATCGATAAGAAGAATAAGCTTGTGGGAGTTGTTACAAGGAGAGATTTGATACGGGCGCGATCAAAACTTGGGAAGGGGAACCCACCACCTGTTAAGCGCATTATGACACCAGCGCCCCACACAGTCTCACAGGATGCAACGCTCAACGAGGCGGTGGAGTTGATGTTGAAGTATGACATAGGAAGACTTCCTGTTACAGAAAATGATCGACTTCTCGGAATTATTGATAGATATGATCTTGTAAGGACGGTGATTGGATGAATAGAGGTGATCATGAGAAGTACATCCGTGATAAAGGCGGGGTTGATTTCAATCAACGACGTTCAGAACACATCGGGGAAATCATGAAGCTCGCAACACGTGATGTTGTGACTGTACCCCCAACAATGACGATAATGGGCGCCGTCAAGACGATGGCAAATTATACATGCAGACGGCTTCCTGTTACAGATGCAGGTACAAATAAATTGATTGGGATTGTGACAAGCCATGATATAATCGATTTTATGGGTGGTGGGGAGAAGAATCAGCTACTTGTTGGAAAATATGATCGTAACATCATTGCAGGGATAAACGCAGAAGTCAGGGAGATCATGAATGAGAATCCTGTCTCCATCCCACAGAGTTTATCGATCATGGAGGCGATAGATATTCTCAAAAGTGAAGAGATTGGATCACTTCCCATAACAGATAAATCTGGCAGGGTGAATGGAATTGTCACAGTGCGAGACTTCGTTGAGGAGGTTAAAGCCAACGAATCGATAGCGGTCAAGTCTGTAGCTGATTACATGAACCATTCAATCACAACCGCAAGTTTAAGTACGCCGATCAGAAAGATCGCAAAGATCATGGTTGGAAACAGGTTTCACCGTGTACCGATCACAGATGGCGACGGAAAGCTTGTAGGGGTTGTGACAACGAGTGACCTGATCAGATATATCTCAAGCGGAGAGATTTTTGAGAAACTCATAACAGGGGATCTGCGCGAGGCATCACTTCTACCGGTTGAGATCATTATGCGCAGAGAAGCGATCACGACAACAAGTGATTCAACGCTTGGTGAGGTTGCAGAGGCGATGATAAAACACAATATCGGTGCACTGCCTGTAATGGAAAACAATGAGTTTGTTGGGATCATAACCGAGCAGGACCTCCTCGATGCGTTCTGAAAGTTCAGTGGAAGGAATATAATGGATAAAAAGAATCTGCTTCAGATAGTCGGACTTGTTATCCTTTATCTTGTAGTGGGATCTGGTATTTATGCGATCTTATACATTCTGCCAGAGAATGCCGCAGGATTCACGGAGTATCGCATCCTCTTCTTCCATCTACCCTGCTCAATCGTCTCCTACGTCTCATTTACAGTAACACTACTTGCAAGCGTTTTTTATCTCTGGAAGCGTGAAGAACGCTGGGATGAAGTTGCCCTGGCATCTGTCAGGATTGGAATCGTTTTCATCACGCTTGCAACCGTGACTGGTGCGATCTTTTCCAATATTGAGTGGGGAAGATACTGGAACTGGGATCCAAAGCAGACCACGACACTTATCCTATGGTTCGTCTATGCCGCATATCTCACACTGAGATCATCGATCGAGAACCCCGAAG
The DNA here is from genome assembly GCA_001766815.1 of Candidatus Syntrophoarchaeum caldarius. Taxonomy (NCBI): domain Archaea; kingdom Methanobacteriati; phylum Halobacteriota; class Candidatus Syntropharchaeia; order Candidatus Syntropharchaeales; genus Candidatus Syntropharchaeum; species Candidatus Syntropharchaeum caldarium. The sequence continues at coordinate 120,555 of LYOS01000003.1, read as the reverse complement.
CGAGAGCACGAATCGCTTCGATTCTTGGCATATTCGGATATTTCACGATTCCGCTGACATACTTCTCAACAAAGATCTGGGCGAGTTCACTTCACCCCCCGGGCTCAGCAGCACTCGATCCTGTGATGGTGAAGGTTCTCCTTCTGATGATTGCTGGATTCCTGCTACTGTATTGCTATCTGATTTCATACGAGCTTCGTCTGAAGCGATTATATAAGGTGATCGAGCGATGACTGAAACCACAACGTTATTTACGGTCTCGATTGTACTCTGGACAGGTATCATACTCTATCTTGTATATCTACATCTGAAGTTAAAGAGCATCGAGAAGAAGGTTCACGTATATGAAGGTGATCATTGAATCCCCTTCCCGCCTTCATTTAACACTCATTGACCTCAACGGCAATCTTGGGCGGGTAGATGGTGGGATAGGGGTTGCATTGAAGCACCCATCGCTTAAGGTTGAGATCTCTACAGCACCCAGTGATCAGATACCTGAGAATCTTATACCGATTGTTAATCTTGTACGCTCGAAGATGAACCCTGATGGTTGCTACAAGATTGAACTCCAGGAATCACTCCCTGAACATGTTGGACTTGGTTCAAAGACACAGATCATGCTCTCTATCGCTGAGGGAATACGTCTGATCGAAGGCCTTGATTACACTGCCCGCGAACTCGCCATGATCGCTGGACGAGGCGGAACATCGGGGATTGGGGTTGCAGCATTTGAGCGCGGGGGGTTTATCCTTGATGGTGGTCATTCGATAAAGGTTAAGCCAGACTTTCTTCCTTCGCGGGCATCAGATGCACCGCCACCACCGATACTCTTCCAGCATCCCCTCGCTGAAGAGTGGTACTTTGTCATTGCAATTCCTGATGTGAGTCGTGGTGCTCATGGAAAGCGAGAGGTCAATATTTTTCAGAAGTTCTGCCCGATTGCAGAGCAGGAGGTTGAAAAGCTCACAAGGATTATCATGATGAAGATCCTGCCCTCGATCATCGAAGAGGAGATTGAACCGTTTGGAGAGGGGATAACAGCGATTCAGGATCTGGGTTTCAAAAAGATCGAGTGCAGTCTGCAGGATAGGATTATCAAAGATCTCTTTGAGGTTTTGAAGAGCTCTTCTTATGGCTGTGGTATGTCCTCATTTGGACCAGCCGTATTCGGGATTGTGGAGGGAGAAGCTGCTGCAAAAGATCTGAAAAATGAGATCTCAGAGTTTCTGGATGGTCGAGGTCTTGAAGGCGAAGTCATCTACTCCAGTGCAAACAACATCGGGCATACTGTTGCTTTACAGGGCAATTGTATTGACTATAAAAAATAGAAGTCATCCCAAAAAATTGGGATGATACAAATAACTTTTTCGTTTTTAACTCAGCGGTACAAGCTGTCCTGTATAGACGATTGTGTATCTTCCTGCAAAGACACCAATGATCGCCATGATACAGGCTACTGAGATCCAGAAGTAATTTGACCGTGTCCTTGGATGCGTCAGGATTGCAAGGGGCAGGATAATCCCGATCAAAAGATCGCCGATCACAAACATCGATTCATGTATCGCTAACATCCCTCCAGCATATGCCTCATACGGACCATACAGATCCATTATGATGAGCGGTATGATGAACGCTGGGTATATACAGACGAGCCATGCAACGATCTTCCTTGATATCTGGATTACTTCATCGGTCATATCAGATCTTCCAATGGTCCGGTTATCCCATTTCTGTTTCGCGATCGCAAACAGCAGCACCGCAGCAAAACCAGACACGAGCGCTCCCATCAGGAAGTACATTGGCATCACTGACGTAAACCAGAAGCCACGAGCCTTCACAACACCGAAGACAAATCCTGTATACGCATGAACTGTCACCGCAAGGGGAAGGACAACTGTCGATATAACGGGACCGATCTTCTTGAATCGTTCACTCGACTTCCAGCGCTTCTCGTGGAATAGATACCAGCTGTATGCTGCAAGCGCCATCGGATACGCAGCCAGGAGTATCGTTCCGTAGAAGAACGCCGACTTTGGGTTGAAGAGGAACATGAAGTAGAAGAACCTCGCCGATTGTTCAAGATCAAATATCAGGAGCAACGGCGTAACCAGGAAACCTATAAGCGAGATCAGCGCCGCCCATTTACCGATCGGTGCAAACTTCTTGTACCCTATGAGTGCATAAACCGATGAATAATGGCATGCACCTGCACTAACTCCTGTAAAGAAGAAGTAGAAGACGATCAGCATCTTCCAGTACTGCTCGTGTGCGACATTGTGTATAATATTTATTTCTATCATCTTCACTCACCTCCATGTTCTCGGTAGAATGGATACTCCTCGATCGCTTCTGGGAATTCGTCAGAGTAGCGAATCATTCCTGCTATATCCTTGTCAAGTCCGATATAGTACGTCTTTGGTGTGCACCTTAACCCTGGCTTTATCACCTGCACCGGCGTCGTTACGAGTATCTTTGCGACCTCGCTGTTTGGATCGTTGGCGTCACCAAATATCCGTGCATCTGCCGGGCAGATCTCAACACATGCTGGTAACATTCCCTTCTCAACACGCTGATCACACCAGGTACACTTGTCTGAGACTTTGTGGTATGGGTGTATAAACCTTGCATCGTATGGACATGCCGTCATGCAGTACTTGCATCCAACACACTTGTCATAGTCCGTGAGAATAAAGCCATCCTCTCGCTTATATGCTGCAGTTGTTGGACAGACTGCCACACATGGTGCGGTATCACAGTGGTTACAGAGCCTCGGAAGGTAGAACTCTCTCGAACCTGCAGGACTTTTCTTCTCTATTATCTTGACCCATGACCGCCAAACACCCTCTGGAACCTCATACTCCTGTCTGCATGCAACTGCACATAACTGACAGCCGATGCACTTCTCACAGTCGACCACAAAACTAAAGTTCTTCTCTGGTGCTGGTGTATGCAGGTAGTGCTCAAAGTACGTCCCTTTTGCAACGATACCCTTTGTGCGATCGATTATGAAAGTTTCTGGCATCATCTTCCGAAGGGCTGCACGTGCGGTTGCGTATCCACCCCCTGCTGCTGCCAGTATAACAACTATCAGCCCGGTGAACTGCCGTCTTGAGAGAGCGTCTATCTTGTCTTCTATAACCCCGAGTATACCATCCAGTAGTTCTACAATCTTCATAAACATCGAATCACTCCTTCCGCATCAGAAGATAAACCGCGGCAAATCCCACCAATAGCGATACAAGACCAAAGCCCGGTGTCTCTGCCTCCTCGCCTGGAACAGGTGGCACCTCTATCTCCTCTCTAAGGAGTACTATACTTTCATGTGCAAGTTCCTGCGCCTCCTCAAGCATTTTTTGTGCCTTAATGCGGTTGTGGAAGCCCAATGATCCATCACCTTCCACGAACGCAAGTTTATCGCGCGCCTCAATGAACTTTTCAACCGCTGTATTAATGTTAGCATCCTCTGTTGCTATACTTTCAGCGGTTCCATCCCATGAAGGATAGGCGTTCGAGATCGCTGCATCAACTGCATTCACCAAAGCAGCAGTTTCTTCGATCTTATCTCTGATCGCATCTTGTGCAACCTCAACCGATCGCTCACTCCATTCAATATCTTTGTCTGGATGACAATTTGGGTCTATGCACGACGCCATAGCCGGCTTGAAGGTATGCCCACCAAGAAGTTTGGGTTCGTATCCAGTTCGGTTCGTGTAAGCATGACAGTCATAACACTTGACACCATACTGATCCATGATGCTACCCTCATACATAGCTGCCTGAGGATGCTCCACCTCTCCACGTAATTTAACATCCTTTGTTGTGTGACACTTTTCACAGATTTCATCGAGCGGTGCTCTCAGATCGTTCTGGTTTGCGCTACCATGGGGGTCATGGCAGGTCTGACAGTCAATTGGCTGAGGATTGTCAACAGGGGGCATTTTAGTCTTTCCATTAAAGAGTTCCATCGTTGCTGATTGTCCAACGTGACATGAGCGGCACTTTGGATCGGTAATCTCCAGCGACCTTGCATGTCCAGATAGCTTCCATCCATCGTATTGTCCGGCATGACCACCACTATGGCAGTCTCCGCAGAGATCAGCAGACCAGTCGATCATTCCCTCTGTCACTGCACCTGTTGCAAGATGATCAGGTCCAACTTCGTGGCAACGCTCACACTGAACTCCATTTGCGGTGGTACCATCTGAATAGGTCGTTGAATGACAGTTTTCACAACTAAGACCGAGAGATTCGTCTCCGACAGTTGTGGCATGGTCTGTCTCTGCCCAGCTCTCGTAGATATCACTGTGACAGGCTTTACACTGCTCTGAAGAACCAGATGCAGTCCCTGCCAGCAATAGAAGTAATATCACCATTAACACTAATCCGAATGATTTGACAGTCATTTTCATTCTCATTCCACCATATTCTTATATAGTATAGCTGACTCAACATCACGATGCTGCATTAATAAACTTTTCGATTTCAAACGTCTTTTTTTAAAGCTACACTCTTAACTATGGTTAACTAAAATACACCAGGCACCTCAGTTTAAAAATAAAAAGAGCTAAAACTCACTTTAGATCATCAAGCCAGCCGGCATCTCTCGTCAGTTTTCGCTTGAAAAACATTCCAATCTTCCTGGGGTTTTTTGCCTGATGGTATTTGAGGTAGATCTCGTCATCCATGATTCCAACGATCTCGATCTTGCCAGATTTGTGGGACATGATGTACCTGAACCGCTTGCTATGACCGTTGAGGCTGCTCTTGGCATTCTCGATAATCTCATATCCCCTGGCCAATGGAACCTGAAAGTGGTGCTTAACACGCTTCACAGGTCTGCACTGGAAGACGTAGTATGGATTTACACCGATTGCAATCAGGTTGTTCTGAAGTTCTGCCATGGTCGCTGGATCATCGTTCACGCCTCTGAGCAAAACCGTCTGGTTGTTCACAGGAACACCCGATCTTATCAGGCGATCCACAGCCCCAGTTGACTGGTTTGTGATCTCACGCGGATGGTTGAACTGGGTGACAACATATACTCGCCTATCTTCACGCGAGTGAACCTTTAACAAATCGAGGAGTTCACAATCCTTTAAAATCCGTGCAGGAAACGTCACAGGAACTCTGCTACCAAATCGAATGAACTTAATATGTTCAATCTCGTTCAGTATTTCAAGCATCCGTTCGATTACGTCTGTTGGCAACAGAAGGGGATCACCACCACTGATCAGGACGTTGTTGATCGATTCATGTTCACTGATGTATTTTGCTGCAACCTCAAACCTGCTTATCACCTCATGGTTTGGCAGACCGATCAACCGTTTCCTGAAACAATGCCTGCAGTAGGTTGTACACCTGTTTGTAGCCAGAATAAGAGCTGTCTGGGCGTACTTATGCTGCAGGCCCGGCATCTTTGTATTTTCACGCTCACCACTCGTATCATAAGAACCCGCAAGGTCAAGTTCATCTGCGTGTGGTATCGCCATACGCCGAATGGGGTCGTTCGGGTCGTCCCAATCGATCAAGGAAAGATAATATCTGCTGACACTCATCGGGTGCCTTTCCACAACTTTTTGGAGTTTTTTTTCTTCTTGTGGTGACAGTTTTACATACTCTTTCAGATCGTTGATCGAATTAATATTGTCCTTGAGTTCATCCTCCCAGCGGGTTGTGGCCATATCTAAAGATTCTAACCTCATACTTGTGCTCATACTCATCGCTCCACAGATTTAACAACCACAAATTATATGAAACTTACTAAATATCATTTTGAGAAAGTAAGGCTAAAATCGGCTGAAAAATCCCATTTCTAAGTGGCTACTCGAGATTGCCGTGCTATCTCAAACCCCTGTGGAAAATCACGAAACCCTGGATCTCTCCACTCAAAAAAACCCATCCAATCCTATCTGCTTCTTACCCGACTTGATCTCAGTCCACGACCAACCCATCGCCTCAAGTATCCGCTCAATCGGGTTTTTGATTGTCTTTTCAAGCATCATCTTCCAGTCTGGCACAAACCCATCTGGCACCTGATCCTCATACTCAAAACAGATAACGTCGGTTCGTGGGTAACCTTCAGGAACGCGTGCGATATAAATTCGCTTTGGCTTACCACCTCTACCAAAGTTCGTTCCAAAGTGCGTATTTGCATATTTTGCACCGCGTATATGGGCATCATCGTTTGCATAGCTATAAAGACGCTTCTGTATTCCTCCTGGGATTCCGATATCATCGAGCGATAGCTCACCCTTCTCAAATTTTGAGATTACACCTCTCAGGTATTCTCCAATCTCATTAAAATCCTCGCCATCGAGGATACGCTTTATAACTTCTTTCTGGACCTCTTTTGTGATTGTCGGGAAATCACTGCGCTTGAACTCAAAACCAGTAATATCAAGCTGATCTGTGAACTTACCCTCCTTCCAGACAAGTTTACCAGCGTATCGCTTCTTCCTACCTGCCTGAAAGAACCTTGAATAAACCTTCTCGAACTTGATTCTGAAGTAGTGATGATCGACGTTGAGGGTTTTTGCAAATTCATCATAACTCTCGTTCACCCGCTTCTCGATCATCTGCCCCGTCTCAATAGTCTCATCCAGACTCTTCCCAGGACCAATTGTTACCATGCAGGAGTCAGTATCACCATAAACAACCTCATATCCAAGTCCTTCGATCACTGATTTCGTGTGCTGGATGATCGCTCTGCCAACAGAAGTTGTTGCTGATGCAATATCCCGATCATAGAGCCTGAATCTCGGGTAACCACTCACGCCATAATATGAATTTGTTATTACCTTGATCGCAGCCTGCTGGAGATCGTATCTCCGATACTCATCCGATCCAAATGGATACCGATCCCGAATTGCCTTCTTCTCATCCCTTGACTCAATGAGCTCCTTCAAAATTGACCTTGTGAGTCCATCAGGAGATTTCCTGAAGCGAATACCATTCGGTGCAACAATCTCACCATCTGGAGCTTTGGTCTCCGGTGAAGCATTCAGAGTCATCATTGACATTGGATAAAGCGATGCAAGATCGAGAACGATGACATTCTCTCTAACACCTCTGATTGGGCTTAATACAACCGCGCCCTCGAACTCCCCTTTAAACTCACCCTGTTTTGACGGCAGGACAAACCTGCGATAGGACTTTCTGAGGACGTACGTATCGATCACCCGTGACGAGTTAAGCGTATCCTCGATCGTGCACCCCACAAAGTTTGCAACCTCCTTCGAGAACCCGATTATATCATTCTTCTGGTCAATCTTAACGCAGAGTTCAACGTCCTTGCGGTTGTATTTTATAAGCTCTTCGGGATTTTTCTCCCATAAATCGCCCAGACTACCTGCAAAATGGTGTTTTTGCTCGCCAAGTTCATTTTCTGCGATCCAGTCAAGTCTGTAGCTCTCTTTCTGCGTGGGTTGCATTTTCTTGTATCCATAGAGAAGATCGAAGAGTACACGCCCCTTTATCATCGCGGGCGAGAACTGTCCTGATCTGGTTTTCACAACACCCTCTCTTGAGAGCGGAGATGGATCGATTCCGAGCGCTTTCAGTCGATCGATTATATACGGCGCATCGAAGTTTGTGAAGTTCCAGCCTGTAAGTATATCAGGATCTTTTGCCTGTATATAGGCAAGAAATGCCTCAAACATTTGTTCCTCACTCTTCTGCTTATATGGCCAGATAAATGTGGTGTACTCGTCATCAAAACTATCCCATGCAGTTATACAGATGACGGGATCGCGTTCTGGTTGTGGAAAGCCGTTTCTATCATCACATTCAATATCAATTACACTGATGCGGCATGGATAATCGATCTCTACAGGCTCAAGATCGTTGACATGGACCATATCCTTATCTGGAGCTTTTACTCCACTTTTGATCCCAGTGTCAATCAAAAAACGAGTCGTAAATAAAATATCCGCCTCAAAATGTTTGTAACCTTCTCTCAACTCCTTAACATCAGAAGGTTTTTTTGTTATGACTTTGTAAACTTTTATGTCGTTGATCGTGCGGTAATCATCCTCAACAATATCCACAACGCGTGGATCTTCAATCAACTCAGAGATCTCCTCTGGACTGGCTGCGATGTAAAAATACGGCTGAAACCCGGTGACATCGATCTGCCTGAACTCGCCAGTTCTGTCTCTGCAATAGAGATTTATCAGTGGATACCCTTCCTCATCAAGGCTGTATCCGATCTGTGTGATCCCAAACTCGGTGGTCATACTCTGCAGGTTGTGATCTGTTGCCACATCATGAAAGTACATATCGAGCGTGGTGTTCATATTACACTATATCAATACCTTCAAAAGATCCTTATCTCTAAGAAGTGCGATCAATCGGTTATTCTCGTCTATTATTGGGAGCTGGTCAAAATCGTACTTCACCATTTTTTTTGCGCACTCACTCACGCCAGCATCCGTGGATGCGGTAACTAAATCCCGTATCATCACATCTTTTACAGGAATAGGAGGTAACCGAATTCGTGAGACGCCATAGTAAAATGTATGCATGTCTCGCACCCCTTCCCATGACCATGAATCCATATCAGATGTACCTGTGCTATCTGAACGCTCAGTTGAATCCTTGACGATCGCTGCTTGTATCAGATCGCGATCGGTGATAAGTCCTGAAAGCCTCTCATTTGAGTTGATTACACATGCCGCTCGCTCTCCTGCCAGTTCCATTGTTCTTCCAACAACTGTGAGCGGTGTTTCCTCCCATACAGTCAAAACTCCCCGTGTGAGGTACGGTTTTATCTCCTCATCAAAGTTGCACTCTGCAATGAGTTTTATCAGATCTTCTACAGTGAGGATACCAACGAGTGTACCATCGATCGTTATGACTGGGAGTCGCCTGATATCATACTCAACAAGAAGTGTAACAGCGTCCCTGATCGATGCATCGGGATCGATCGTTACCAGGTAACGCGTCATAAGGAGTGCAAGCTGATCCTCTTCTGGATTATCAAACAGGTCAGACCTGGTCACAATACCAGCAATTTTTTCATCTTTCAAAACAGGTACTCCTGATACCTGTTTCTCGGTCAGGATTTTCAGGACATCGTCCCTGCTACCTGGAAGCGTGACATAATACACTTCCTTCGTCATCAGATCAGATACTTTCATCTCTCAATCACCGCTCTCTTTACTTCATCCGTACTTTATCCGACCCCCTTTATATGTATGCTCTGGTGCCCGTTTCTCAATATCAAGCCGTGTATCCACCTCTCGTTTTGCTATGACAAGATCATCTATATTGAGAATCGCAGATGCTGTACCTGTTGCAATCCGAATCATCGTCTGCTTGATATCGAGTGGATCAAGTATGCCCTCCTCGATCATATCTCTCAGTTCATGGTGCATAGCAGAGATTCCGCGGGTAGTTCTACCCTCTGCGTGTGCTGCGCGTAGGTGTAACAAGGTATCAAGTGGATCCATGCCACAATTTTCGGCGAGTGCCGCTGGAATTGCCTCGATAGCATCTGCAAACGCAGATATCGCAAGCTGTTCTCTGGAAGGGTATAACCTTGCAAATGTTCTAAGGTGCTCTGCAAGCTCAATCTCAACGGCACCACCGCCGGGAAGAATCGGTGCACCCTCCAGAACGAGTTTTGTAGCATGGAGGCTGTTCTTAACTTCTGAGACGACCTCCTCGATCACATGCGAAGTGGCACCGCGAACAATAATCGAAGCTGCTGCTTTGACTGGCGCATCGACAAAAACCATTCTCTCATTCCCAACATCCTTCTCATACACACGTCTGGCTTTACCGAGCACTTCAGGAGTGAGATCTTCGATCTTATCAACGATCTTCGCCCCTGTAACCTTTGAAAGCCGTTTCATATCTGTATTCTTGACGCGCTTGAGTGTCATAATCCCTGCTGCAGAAAGATCATTGAGGATCGCATCATCGACCGCCTGCTGGCATAAGAGGACGTTCGCACCTGTATCAGCGATTTTGCGAAATATCCTATCAAGCGTCTCCTGCTCTGCATTCCTGAACCTCTTGATATCTGATGGGCTTCCAGGCGTGATTGAAAGATCGAAGTCTTTAAGATCTTTGATATGGGGCATCCGTTTTTCCACCGGGAAATTTAGCAACAAGAGGCGCGCATCCTCGAGATCGTGTGGCATAGCATCATCAAGCACGCTCCGATCTATGATAACACCATCAAAAAACTCGGTCTCTGATTCACGCCCGCCACTCTCAACAATGATTGTGATATCATCAACGTCGATCTCACCGCTCTCCTCGTCCCTGATATGCACGAGTGCTTCAACGACAGCACCTGCAACATCCTTCCCTCTTTCAGATTTGAATGCTGAACGAGCGACATTCAGGATATCATGGTTGTCGGGCTCTTGTTTTGCAGTCTTACTGATAAACTGGGTTGCTTCGTCTGCTGCTATCTGGTAGCCTTTTATGATTGTATTCTGATGTACACCAAGCTTCTTAAGCTCAAAACCCAACCTGACAAGCTCTCCTGTAAGTATAAATACAGACGTGACGCCATCCCCAACTTCTTTGCCCTGTGTACGCCCTGCCTTTATTAGTATATCTGCAGTTGGATGGTCGTATGCAAGTTCTCGCGCAATAGACAAACCTTTGCTTGATACAAGTTCCCTCACATCATCTTCTGTCATATCTTTAGTGATGAGCTTGCTTGCCCCGGTTGGCCCAAGAAGTGTTCTGAAAATATCCTCAAAAACACGCGCTATGAGAAGATTCGACTCCTGTATCTCCTCTGGTGATACGTCATCACCCACCAACTCTATCACCCCAGATCGTGTTACCCTCGAGGCTCAGTAACTTAGTTTTAATATCGATTCCAAAGGCGTAACCTCCGATACCATTCTTTGCAACTACCCTGTGGCAGGGAACGATGATCGGTGCAGGATTCTTACCAAGAGCCGTACCCACTGCACGATAAGCACCTGAATTACCAATTGAACTGGCGATATCGGCGTATGTACAGACTATGCCGTAGGGGATCGTTCTAACCTTCTCCAGGACATTTCTTTCAAATGCTGTTAACCCATCCATGCTGATCATGCAACCACCAAAATCTACCTTCAGACCTCCTAAATAAGCCTTGATACCACGTATCACTCGCAACAATTCCTTATCTTCACATTTTTTCTCCTTTAACTGGTCTGAAGTGATCCATTCTTCAGGCTTTATTATTTTAAGCCTGAGGCCGCCCTCTTCTTTGGTCAATAGTAGATATCGATTGAGCAGGGTTGAGTATATTGCACGGGAAACCATCAGTAACAGGACTTTAAACCATGAGCGTCAGTTTCGTAAGCTCCTTTCTGATCTTTTCCACCGCTATCTCAGCATCCTCGGGTTTCTTGCCGCCGGTTATTACAAGTTTGCCCGACCCAAAGAGAAGGACGACAACCTTTGGATCCTTGAGGCGATAGACAAGCCCTGGGAACTGTTCAGGCTCATACTCGATATTCTCGAGGTCCAGACTCATTGCAATTGCATTTAGATTGAGTTCCTGCTCTAAGTCTGCAGATGCAACGATATTCTGGACAACGAGCGTGGGCTCATCCCAGACCTTAATCCCTTTTTCTCTTAAAAGATCTGCGATTCGCCTCACCACTATATTTACATCCTTGATGGATTTTGCACCTGTGCAAACAACTTTCCCTGAACGAAATATCAAAGCGGCTGCTTTTGGATCTTTTGTTCTGAATACAAGCCCTGGGAACTTTTTAGGCTTATATTCAGCGTTATCAAACTTTACGTCGATCTCTATCAAATCAAGTGAATCCCCTATAACGGCTGAAGCTACAACATTCTCAATTTTAATTTTCGGCATCTAAATTACCTCTTAGTTATAGAGTGATTGCCTTCAAGTATATATACCTTTATATAACGTGCGTGGTCTGAGGCTGGAAGTAAACATCTTCTTTATTAAATGCTCCGTAGGGGATTTGAACCCCTGTCGCAGGATTGAGAGCCCTGCATGATTGGCCGAGCTACACTAACGGAGCGTATTTCCATGCTCCGGCCGGGATTTGAACCCGGGTCTTCGGCTCGAAAGGCCGGAATGATTGGCCGAGCTACACTACCGGAGCAGCGGAGCGCTCAACCAAAGAGCGCCCCAAGACCTTCCATTCCACTCTCTTCAGCAGCTTCCTCTTCTTTGGCTTCCTCCTCTTCTGTTGCTGCTTCTTCAGCTGGTGCAGAAGGTTCCTCTACAGCTAAACCCGCTGCTGCCGGAGCTGCCTGCGGGATGACCGTTGCCTTTGAGAGTGCGTCATCGATATCAATCCCTTCAAGTGCAGAAACAAGGGCTTTAACCCGTGTATCCTCCACATCTACATTGGCTGCGTTCAGTACTGCCTTTATTGCATCCTCTGTGATCTCGCCACCTGCTTTATGTACCAGGAGTGCTGCATATACGTATTCCATAATTATTACCACCTTACTCAACCAAACAGCGAGCCAAGACCCGCTGCTGCTTCTTCATCTACTTTTTCTTCCTCGTCCTCCGCTGCTTCTTCAGTAGCCTCTTTAGTTTCTTTAACTACTTCTTTAGCCTCTTTCACTGGAGTTAGAGATTTGGGGGCCAGCTCCAGAGTTGCCTTCAGATCCTCATCAAGTGCATCTGTATCTGCAAGCAGTGATGCGATCTGGATGAGATCTCTGTGTGCTCTCTGTAGAAGATCCCCTATGATCGCAGGTGCTGGTATTGCACCCTCTAATGCAAGAGTGTATCCCTCTTTAAATGCTTTTTGGATGAGCGGTATGATCGTCTCATCGGTTGGGTATGCACAGTGCATCGCAAGGTTAAACGCATCGTGGTATCCCTGCGCGAGTTTCGCCACCGTTGCCGCCACGTCTATTACAAGCATTTCAGGCTCGAAGACCATTCCATCCTCATAGATAGCTCTCACATCAAGCCCAACAGTCAGAGGATATATTTCAAGCCTTGTAAGCATCGATGCAAGCTCCTTCGATACGGTTTCTCCCGCGTGCACCACGGTTTTTGTTGTCTTTATCACAACCTTGCCGCCTTCGATTGCCGCGGGTATCCCGGCCTTCTGGAGTTCGCCTACAATCGGACCTGGGTTGAAAGGAGTTGGCCCCTTCTCAATCGTAATATCGATTGGTGAAACAGTCCCACCTTTTATCGGAGCGGGCACTTTCATACTCTCAAGTATATCGTAAAGCTTGAACGGATTGAGGTTCGAGTAGACGATCGCAGTCTGATCTTCGATGTAATCGATCATCTTCGTTACCTCACCGCCTATATCTGTCAGGGCACGTCTGATGAGGTTGTTTCTGGCTACCTTGATCACAAGTTTACCCCGCGTCTCCCTTCTGATCTTCTGTAACTGCCCTGAACTTATCCCACGTAGTGCAACAAGCCCAAATACATTGTACTCCTCAATCAAGCGCTTGATCTCTGCAACCTCATCAAGCTTCCACTGCGGGATATGTGTTGTGTGACGCACGCCTCCTCTTGCTACATCGCTTTCTGTCATATTACATCACCCTCGCTGCTGTACCCATCGTCGTTGTGACATAGACCGACCTGATGTTCTGCGCCCCGTTTTCCAGCTTTGAAACAATGCGCTTTATCACGGTCTCGGCGTTATCTGCAAGTTCATCCGTGCTCATATCACGAGTTCCTATCAGGGCGTGAAAGGTTGTCTTATCCCGCGATCTGACACGTATTGTCTTCTTCATCCGCTCAATGATCGGTGCAACATCAACACCCGGCGCGAGTGGGGTGGGCATCTTACCCCTTGGCCCAAGTACAATACCAAGTTTCTTACCGATCTCGGGCATCATGGAGACCTCCGCGATGATGAAGTCATATTTATTCGCAAAAGCCTTTGCTTTCTTCTTGTTTTCGGCAAGTTTTGCGATTGCCTCTGCTGAGAGGGCGTCTGCACCCGCTTCTTCAGCTTTCAATGCAACTTCACCACCTGCAAATACCGCGATCTTTCGATCTTTGCCTGTACCATGTGGAAGGAGGATCTCTTCATCAATACGATTTGCAGGTTTTTCCATATCCACATTCCTGAGGTTAAACGCCAGTTCCACACTTTCCCTGAACTTTCGCTCTGGTGAGTCATTTAAAACCCGCTCAATCCCATCACGGACTGAATAAACCTCACCATCACCTTTAACGTCTTTTTTATTCTTGCTGGACATATCATCCTCCCGTAGTCACAGAATGATTTATAAAACATTCCTCTTCGGCCATTAGCCTGCTACGGATATGTTACACAATCTAATTTGAACTCATCTTCTCAATGACAGTATTTCAATCTATCGCTCATGATGTGAGCAGATGATCGTACACGCCATCATCAATCCTGCGTTGAATCACCTTTGGATTTGCACCGTCAACTGTCACACCCATCGAAACACAGGTTCCCACAACCTCTTTCAGTGCACTCCTGAGCGTGATCGAGAGCATCGCATCAAACTTCATCTTTGCTATTTTTATCGCCTGTTCGATCGTGAGATTGCCGACGATATCCTCGATACTCTCTCGTTTTGCAACCTCGATCCCCAGTTCCTTCTTGATCAACGCTGAAGTGGGGGGAGATCCTACTGAGATATCGACATTCCCTCCTTCGATAGTGATGATCACAGGTACCTGCATTCCTTCGTAGCCTTCAGTCTTTCTGTTGATCTCATTCACGACTTCCATGATGTTGACACCCAGCGGGCCGAGTGCAGGACCCAGCGGCGGTCCCGCGGTTGCCTTCCCGGCAGTGACAAGTGCCTCTATAACCTCTGCCATATTGTCTTCACCTGAGCACCCATACTTCGATCTCGTATATAAAAAATAAGGTTACTGGATCAGAGGATTATATCGATATTGAGCTCCTCTGCCAGTTCTTTGTATCTATTTCTTATCGTGACCTCTGTGACACCTGCAACCTCCGCAACTTCTCGTTGCGTCTTTCGCTCACCACAGATGACCGATGCGATATAAATTGCAGCAGCAGAGACCCCGGTTGGACCTCTACCTCCTGTCAACTCTTTGTCACCAGCCTGAGCCAGTATCTCTATCGCCTTTGACTGTGCTTCGCCACTCATATTTAGGCTTGAACAGAATCGAGGCACGTAATCGATCGGTGATGTGGGTTGTAGCTTCAACCCGAGTTCCCGTGCAATAAAACGATAGGTTCGCCCAATCTCCTTTCTGTCAACCCTTGATACACTTCCAATCTCATCGAGGGTTCGCGGAACATTACACTCCCGACATGCAACATATAGAGCAGCAGCCGAGACACCCTCTATACTCCTGCCCCTTATCAGGTTGTTCTCCACCGCCTCTCTGTATAATTTTGCAGCAGCTTCTTTTACGTTCTTTGGTAGTCGTAAAGATGACGCCATCCTGTCAATCTCTGAGAGGGCAAATACAAGGTTTCTCTCCGTTGCATTGCTTACTCTGATCCGTCTCTGCCATTTTCTAAGCCGATAAAGTTGTGCACGATGTTTCGATGAGATTGACTTTCCGTAAGAATCTCGATTTCGCCAGTCAATCATCGTGCTCAAACCTTTATCATGGATTGTCAGTGTCATCGGCGCCCCAACTCGTACACGCTTTGAGCGCTGATCTGCATCAAAAGCCCGCCATTCAGGACCCATATCGATGAACGCCTCATCTATCACAAGCCCACAGTCATCGCAAACAAGTTCTGCACGTTCGTAATCATGGATGAGATTGTGGCTGCTACACTCAGGACACTCATGCATCACGTCATCATAATCGCCAAGTTCGTTCTCAGATGTATTCTCAGCTTTTTTCAGCCCCAAGTCAACACCTCAAAACCCAGAATTACATAAAACGCTTTAACCTCCTGCTCTACTTACACCTGATATAGTATATAAAGTTAACGCAAAGATTATATGTAAGAACCGCAACAAGGGGTTGAGGGATTGATAACTGAATCTAACAGATCATCGAGACAGGATTACCTATCTGCTGCGCCCTGCTTCAGCATTTGCTGTGCGGGTTGGACTTACGCCAAACCAGTTGAGCTTACTTTCACTCATCTCAGGAGTGGTGGCGGCGATTTTTTATGCAAAAACGTATCCAGCAGGTGGTGCTGCTTTTCTACTGATCTCATCTATACTCGATCTTCTTGATGGAGATGTTGCACGCAGGATCGGACACTCATCAGATTTTGGCGCTGCAATCGACTGGATCATCGATAAGTACATTGATGCATTCGTGATCATCGGCATCGCACTTGGAGGCGTGGATGCTCGAATTGCACTCTTTGCGCTCTTCGGTTCATTCATCAATACCTTTATAAAACCAGTTGTTTACGCAGAGATTGGATACAGAAGTCGGGTGAGCGGAAAGATAAACGATCCAATCGAGGCCGTTGGATTCTTTGGAAGACCTGAGACAATAATTACGATCCTGCTCTTCTCATTTATCCACCTCAATATAGGACTTGCCATCATCGCGGTGATGACACACCTCTCAGCAATCCAGCGAATCGCATATCTCTACAAACACTACAGAGTGTCGTGATTCACCCACCTTCGCACATCAAAACGCCCACCTGCGGTAGGGCCAGGTCTGACTGTAGAGGTGAGATGCACCTCATGCTGGAAGCACTCTCAATGTTTGACCTTTTCATACGCTTCATATCGATGGTTGGTGGGTGATCAGGGTAAATTTTAAAAGCTTTGAGATCGTTATCTTTTAATCAGGGGACTTAAGTTGGATGAACAAGTCATGGTGGTCGATGATGACCCAGATATCCTGCTTGCAGTTAAGATCGCCTTTGAATTAAAAGGTATACCAATCTTGACCGCCAGCAATGGAGAGGAGTGTATCGAAGCGCTGGAGAAAGGTTTTCGGGGTGTCATATTGATGGACATCATGATGCCAGAGATGGACGGGTGGGATACGATACGTGCGATGATTGATAAAGAGCTTTTTGAGGGGAATCTGATTGCCATGCTTACGGCAAGGGAAGATCCAGGTAAGAAGATAGAAGGTCTACAGGAGTACGTGATCGATTATCTGACAAAGCCATTTGATCCAGATGAGCTTGTAAATACAGTTCAGGAGTACATCGAAGTGATCTGATTTATCATGTTAATTTTTTCCTCTTCTTACTCATACCTCACAGCCTCGACAGGGCTCATCCGTGCAGCTTTCATCGCAGGGTATAGACCCGATCCAATCCCGACAATCAATGCAACTGCAAGACCAAGTGCAATAAGTCCTGGTGTAATCGGAGCAGGCACATCAAGTCCTGCATAGTCTGTTGCAACGCGACCTGCACCGATTGCCATAGCTGCACCAAGTATGCATCCGAGAATCCCCCCGATGAGGCTCACAACCCCAGCTTCAATCAGAAAGAGCATAAGAATATCTCTGTTTCGTGCACCGATCGCCTTCATGATCCCAACCTCGTGTGTGCGTTCCATCACCGCCATCATCATTGTGTTCATGATCCCGATTGAGGCAACAATCAGCGAAATTGCGGCAATCCCGACAAGAACAACCTGTATAACCTTGAAGATCCCACCGATCTGATCAATGAAACTTCCCATCGTCATTGCGTTCGTGAAATCATCGAGCTTGTGGTTGTTATCAACGACCTTCTCGATTTTATCAGCGATCTTCTCTGCATCATCAATATCATAAACTGTCACATAGATGAATGAGATCTTGTCTGTCCCGAGCACACCCTTCGAAGCCCGATCAGTAATGTAGATGTAGTTATCAACGTCATTCGATGTGAGCGCATTCCCCTTCTCAAAGACCCCGATCACAACGAACTTATGCCCGTTTATATCTATTCTATCCCCTGCATGGACTGTTTCATCAAAATAGTCATTTGCAACGTTATGCCCCACAACACATCCTGTATGATCGTTCTTTCTGAGCCATCTACCCTCAGCAAAGTCGACGTTACCCTCATACATCACCCAGAAATCTTCTGGATCTGCGCCGATAACCTGAATTACTCGTTTTGATCTTCTGAACTCAACCGTTGCGGAATCCCATGTTATGGCTGTTGTATCCTTCACGCCGCTTATCCGTCCAACGTCTCTCAGATCCTGCTGCGTGAAGCTACCATGCTCGATGTACATCCCTGTGGTCATCTCCCCAGGCATAACAACTATAAGATCAGACATCTCTGTGAGCTGTCCTGTTATCGCACCCTCCATTCCACTTCCAATCGCGATAAGCCCGATTATTGCTGCAATCCCGACAGAGATACCAAGCAATGTTAAAAATGAACGAAACTTCCGCTCTCTTATATTCCTGTAAGCCAGCGTAAAGCTATCTCGTATCATCTACCTCTCCGATCTTCAATCTCACAGGTTCAATGATCTCGTTTAGATACGAGGCTGCTGCATTTTTTAAATCCATTGGATGAAGTTCTCCTTTACTGAAAATTCTGCCAAGTTCCTCAATGCTCTCAATCTCAAGATTGCCGCCGTACTTCTCAGGTCGCTCGATCACAATTCGCTCAAAGCGAGGAAATATGTGGTAGCGGAAGATCTCGATGATTGGATTATCCTCAATAACCTTTGCAGGACAGAACGCACCCCTGATCTTCTTCTTTATCGCGTTCACATCATCATCGACCGAGATGTAGTTACCCTGGGATGATGACATCTTTTCGCCATCAAGGCCCAGCAGGATGGGCGTATGGAGGCATGTCGGCGCTCTGAAGCCAAGAGGGGGCAGGTTCTCGCGTGCAAGCATGTGAATCTTTCGTTGATCGATCCCACCTACTGCAAGATCGACATTCAGTCTTGCAATATCCATCGCCTGCATGAGCGGATAGATCATCTGTGAGACCTTTGGGTTTTCCATCCCCCTTGAGATCTCATCCATTGAACGCTTTGCACGGTTCAGGGTCGTATCTCTTGCAAGCTTAAGGATGTTAAGCATATAATCAGGTTCAAGCTGAAAACTCGACCCCTTCACAAACTCAGTCTTTTCTGGATCAAGTCCAAGCGCGATGAAAGCCCTTCTGTTCATCTCGGCAATTCTCTGGACATCATCAAACGATCCCTTCTCGTTCAGATAACCATGAAGGTCTGCAAGAAGGACAATTATCTTGAATCCAGCTTTCTGGAGATCGAGTAATTTGTTTACGGTGAGCATGTGCCCCATGTGGATCTTTCCGCTGGGTTCATAGCCTGTATAGGCGATTGGTGTCCTTTCGTTCTCAAGAAGTGCCCTGAGCTCATCTTCTTTAACAACCTCCTGCGTATTCCGCAGGATCAAACGCAATGCATCGTCTTTATTCATAAAGTGATCTTCCTCCCCTTTCTTTATAGTGGAGCAGGTTTTTAAGTGTTTTAAGAGCTCGTTTAAATCCTGGGAATACCGGAACGCCGCTTTCAATAAGTTTTTCTTCGAGCAGTCTCCGTTCATGCCAGTAGTTCGAAGGCGAGAGTATCACAAAGAAGGGCTTTCTCGATTGGTTTTTAAGCTCACAGAGGATTTCATAGAGTCTACTCATTCTGTCCTCCTCGTTATGATAGAAAATATGAAGCATGTAGTGAATTGAGATCTCAATAAGCACTGAATCGATCCCTTCATCCTCCATCACAAGCCTTATCGTCTCCTTCACGGTACCCAGATTTGCCCATGATGCAGCACCATCTATCGGGTTTTTGATGCTTGTTCCGACGTTGGGCATGAGCTTTGAGAGCTTTTCGCGTGTCACATCCCCAAGCGGAGGTATCCTGAAGCCATATCTGGATGCAAGATCAGCGAGCACAACACACTGCCCACCACTGATCGAGATGATTCCAACGCGCCTGTTTTCTGGAAGTGGAGAAGTTGTGAGCGTGCTTGTGACATCTATCAGTTCATCCATATCATCCACCCTGATCACACCAGCCTGCTTCAGTGCCGCATCCCATATCCGTGCATCACCTGCCAGTGAACCAGAGTGAGACGTGACAGCGGATGCGCCTGCATCTGTTACTCCGCCTTTCCATATTATAACAGGTTTGATCTGTGCCGCCTCTTTCAGGACACTCAGAAACCTTCTCCCATCCTTCACACCCTCGATGTAGGCTGCGATGATTCCTGTCGACGGATCGTGCATAAGGTACTCGATCAGGTCGGTGCTATCGATCATCGCCCCATTGCCATAGCTTATCACCTTATCAAATTTTATACCATGAATACTTCCAAGTAACGAGAAGTTCAGGGCATGTCCACCACTCTGTGATACAAATGATACTTCACCAGATTCTGTTGAAAGATCAAACCTGAAACTCATGCCTTTTGCAGGATAGTAGATCCCCATACAGTTTGGACCTATTATTTTAATCCCTGCAGCATTTGCCGCCTCGATGAGTTCCTCTTCTGCGTGTTTTCCAGCTTCTGTACCAAGCTCACTGTAGCCTGATGCAAAGACCGTTGCAAACTTCACACCTCGCTTTCCACACTTTCTGATGATTGCTGGTATCTCTTCTCCTGGAACCTCGATGATGGCGAAATCGATCTTTTCAGGTATGTCAAGCACGCTCCTGTAGAATTTGACACCTGGAATAACCTCCCGTCCTGCTTCTTCGTTCCGATTGACGGCATAGAGTTTACCTTTAAAATTCTCGTGACACCTCAGAAAGTAATAATCTCGCTTGCTTGATGCACCGATCACAACGAGCGATTCGGGATCAAACATGCCATTGATCTCACAGTTCATCATCAAACCCTTTACCGATAACTGCTCTTTTATCGATCTATCTTATATATGATTGCACTCCAAAAGATTTTTCGTGGAGATAAGATGCCCAGCATGTGGCTCAAAGGAGATCCGAATCATCGAAGATCCAGAAGTGAGGCTCTGCTTCAAGTCGGTGAAACTTGAGGGTACCTTCTGCATCTGTAAAAGATGTGGGAGTAAAATAGAGAGGGAGAGTAGATGCGATATATCATAACAGAGAAGCACAATACCGCAAAGCGAATATCAGAGATCTTATCTGGGGGTAAAGCAAAGCAGAAGCGTATAAAGGGTGCGAATCTCTTCTATATCAATGAAGATCTTGCTGTTATCGGACTTAGCGGGCATATCATTGGTGTGGACTTTCCACCGCAGTACAGCAGATGGGAGGAGGTCGATGCGGCGTCTCTGGTTAATGCCGAGATCGTCACAACGCCACTAAATGACAAGATCATCTCACTTCTGAAGGAGATTGCGCCAGAGGCTGATGAGGTTACGATCGCAACAGACTTTGATCGGGAAGGCGAACTCATTGGACTTGAGGCGCTTAAGATCATAAAAGAACAGAATGAGTCGGTTAGAGTGAATCGCGCACGTTACAGTGCGATCACAAAACAGGAGATTGAGAAAGCGTTCTCGAACCTCGTCGAACTTGATTATAACCTCGCTCACTCAGCAGAGACACGTCAGATTATCGATCTGGTCTGGGGTGCATCACTTACGAGATTTATCTCGCTTGTATCGCGTTCGCTTGGGTCAAACTTCCTCTCAGCAGGGAGGGTTCAGTCGCCCACACTTGCACTGCTTGTGGATCGTGAGCGGGAGATCGAGTCGTTTGTTCCCACACCATACTGGGAAATTCATGCAAAATTCGATGGATTTGAGGCAAAACACGCAAAGAACAGATTTCTCGAGCATGATGAGGTTGAAAAATGCCTGAAAAAGCTTGAAGGTGCAAAGGAGGGGCGAGTAACCGATATTAAAAAGAAGAAGAAGGTTGATCGCCCGCCAATACCGTTCAACACAACGGAGTTCCTTCGTGCTGCAAGTTCAATCGGATTTTCAGCCGCAAATGCGATGAGAATAGCTGAAACGCTCTATGTGAACGGTTTTATCTCATATCCACGAACCGATAACACGGTGTATCCAGAGAGCATCGACCTCAGAGGTATCGTAGCCCTCTTTAAGAAGGGTGTATTCAAGGAAGAGGCGAAAAAGCTTCTTGCGAAGAACGAACTTAAACCATCACGCGGCAAGAAAGAGACGACCGATCATCCCCCGATCTATCCGGTATCCTATGTAGCGAAATCAGATCTGAAAGAGGACGAATGGAAGATTTATGAGCTTGTTGTCAGGCGCTTCTTTGCAACACTCGCAGAGCCTGCACAATGGCTTACGATGGGCGTTAAGATCGATATAAAGGATGAACCATTCAAGGTAAACGGTGCAATTATCGAAGAATATGGATGGCGAGCATTTTATCCATATTTGAAGATCGAAGAGCGCATCCTGCCTCAACTTTCAGTTGGTGATCTGCTCAACCTGATCGAGATTGCTGTGCTCGAAAAGGAGACAAAGCCACCATCCCGCTATGGCCAGGGGCGACTTATCAAGAAGATGGAGGAACTCGGGCTTGGAACAAAAAGTACAAGGCATGAAACGATCTCAAAGTTGTATTCAAGGGCTTATATTGTTGGGAATCCAATGAAACCAACCAGAAAGGCTTATGGCGTGATTGATGCCCTTGAAAAGTATGCTTCGATGATCACAGATCCAGAAATGACTCGTATGCTTGAAGAAGCGATGGATAGAATTGCAGATGGCAATGTGAGTGAAGAAGAGATCATCGGAGAGTCACGAAAGATTTTAAATCAGATATTTGAGGACCTGAAATCGAATGAAGAGGCGATTGCAACAACAATCAAAGAAGGTATGAGGGCCGACATGGTCGTTGGAGAATGTCCAGACTGTGGAAAGGAACTTATAATTCGCAGATCAAGGAGAGGATCAAGGTTCGTTGGCTGCTCTGGTTATCCTGATTGTACTTATTCTCTGCCCCTACCAAAGACAGGTAAAATAATCGTAACAGGCGAGGTCTGTAAGGAACACGGCAATATGAGTAAATTGAGGATCATAAATAAGGGAAAACGTCCATGGGATCTTGGATGCCCACTCTGCAACTTCATGGCATGGCAGGATTCAAAGAAGAAAGAAAATGATGAGACGAACCACGATGAAGGGGGTAACTGACTTAAAATTCTGTCCAAATTGCGGGGCTGATGTCGAGGAACTCATAGATGGTGTCTGCAGGAATTGCTTCACCAGGGCATTCAGCCCAATCGAGGAGATACAACGAGTAGAAATCAGATTTTGTCCAAATTGTGGTGCACATTATTGCCATGGAAGATGGGTATATGGCGATCTCACAACGTCTATCCGGGAAGAGATCCTGAAGACTGTGAAGATCTCAGCGTTGCTCGATGAGTTTGAACTTTCGCTTGACTGTGAGATTGGGGATGCACCTGTCGGTCTCATTCCAGCGCGTCTTCACATCAGTGGCAGGATCTGCGATCAACCGTTTGAAAAGGAACAGGATATCGAGGTTAAAATTATCCGTGAGAGTTGCACACGATGCAGCAGGATAGCGGGGGGTTATTACGAGGCAACAGTCCAGATAAGGGCCAAAGACCGCATACCCACAGATGAGGAGATCGATGCCTGCCTCAGGATCCTTGATGATCGTATTGCACATCATGACTCGTTTGTGACAAAACTCCGCGACGTAAAGACAGGGGTTGATATCTATGTTGGTGATCAGGGCGCTGCACAGGACGGAGCAAAGGAAATCATCAAGCAATTTGGTGGAAAGAGCATTACATCACCTAAACTTGTAGGAAAGCGTAATGGAAAGAACATCTACCGTTTGACGATCGTTGTCAGGCTTCCTGGACTTGTTGTGGGCGATATCGCATATCACATGGGAAAAATTATGCTTATTACCTCGATAGCAAAACATGCAGGTGGAATCTACCTCGAAGACGGCACACAGGCAGGAAAAATAGATTTATCAGAGTTGAAATTCTGCATGAAGGCTTCTGAGGCGAAGGAGGCTGTGCTTCTCATGGTTTATGAGAAGGAGGTAGAAATACTTGATCCTGAGACGTTCAGGGCTGTTACGATCAAAAAGCCACTGTTTTTAACGGAGGGTGCAGGAGAAGAGGTCAGGATTGTTAAGATCGATGACAGGGTGTTTCTGGTGCCTGGCATGAGTCGTTAGATCCAACCCGGGAGTTAGCAGAGCAGATATAGTTTTATGGAATACGGTAAAGAGATATGTGTGGCAAGACCCAATCTCATCGCTGGCATCGGGACTGCTGGAGGCCGCCTGCTTGATGCACTATGGCGTTACCATCCAGGGATGAAAAAAATCGCAGATAGCGTTACAATCAGCCACAAATCGCCTGAAAGTGAAGAACTTTTCAAAAAACATCTCAAGAATGGCGTGAAAAACGTCTTCCTTTTTGCAGGACTTGGAGGGGAAATTGGAGGAACTGTGACACTGGATCTTGCGAAAATAGCGAAAGATGCAGGTTTTCATCGATATGTCGTTGGTATAATTCCAGCAACACGAAGAACAGATCGTGATTCGATCAATCTGGCATTCAAAGCTCTCAATGAACTTAAAACGAGGGCAAATGGTGTGATAATCGTTGACAACGAGAAACTATCTCATCTCCCCTATTTTGAGAACTACTATGATCAGTATAACGAGTATGTGGCATCGATCCTGAAGGATATATTCGAGGCGCAATCGATCGATGACGTGCTCAAAAGCCTTTCATTTGAGGGGGAAGCAGGCTATGCTGCGGTTGCGCGTTCATCAGAGCTTACAAAGGGGTTACTTGGTTATATTATCCCGATAATCCCACACCATGAGATCGACATAAGGACGATGCTCAGAGTTGCACTTGAGAAGCTAACCGTATTTGATGACCCGATTGGATCGGTGAAGGGCGCTGCATTGATAAATGTCCCGGAAGAAAGAGTTGATACGATCGATCAGGCGCTGGTGGAGGATCTCATGCAGAGATATACCACGAGATCAACGATCGATATCAGGAAGACGAGACGCAATATCGTATCGATAACAGTGATCTTTACGTACTCATTTGAGGAATTCAAAGCACATAAGCAGATTGGTGGGCGAGTATGAGGCGATATGGGATAATCGGATCGATATTATTCGGTATTTTAATCCTCATTGGAATTCTCCTGCTATTTGGTACGGGATCGGATCTTGCGATAACGTTAATCCTGCTTCTAATCCCTGTGATGGTAATCGTCTCGTTTTTCATAATCTACCTGACCGAAGTGCGCGGAAAAAGTATAAAAACCCGGGTGCTTGAGCGGGATCTTAAGCGCATCGCTCACAACCTGATCGAACTTTTGCGGGAGCTTTCTAACTTTGAAAACCAGTATCACATTGTCACAAGGGGGTTCAGGGATGAACTTAGCGCCGTAAAGGCAGATCTATCCTCAATCGGGTGTCTTGTAAACGGTGAAGTCCATTTTGATAAAGCGAAGCTTAAAAAGGCGAGATCTTCTGATATCGAAGAGATCAAACTGAAGATTGAGAGCATCAAAGATCGATACGAACCAACGATCTATGGAAAGGTCATTGAGCAGGGAGAAAGGTATCTTGATCGTCTGAGAGAGCTTGAAGCAGCGGGTTACAGAGGGATAGGCGATCAGATGAGGCGTATTGAAGCGATGATCCTTGAAGATATTGAGATCGATATCCTGAACCTCGCCCACTTTTTGGGTGATCTGACCTCGATCTTTGATGACGCGATCGAATCTTCGCTTCGTGAGGTGAAAGCAGTGGAATCAGGCTCAAAGACGATAAGGGATCGTTCAAGGATCAGGACTGATATCAAGATTGCAGAGCAGAATATGGAGCGGGGAAACTATGATGCTGCCGCGGGCATCCTCAGGAATGTGATGGAACGCATCATCGATGAGACCGCTGATGGGTTCAATCAGTACAAGGAGATGCTGCTGGAGATGGTCGGTGTCGTTAAAAAGGTCGCAGATGGTGAGAAAGTTCGTGCGATAGAGGCGAGGATCGAGCATACAGACTCCCCATCACAGCAGAATATATTGAAAGAATGCGAAGCAGAGTTGCGAGTTACAGCCATCGAGACCCTTGAAGCGATTTATAAGAATATATTCGATCTTGAAGCAAAGATAAGAGATAAGGAACCATCATCTGAAGAGTATCCTGTCGATTACTGGGGAGCCGATCGGATGCAGGATGTTCTTGATCTACAAACGATCGAGCAGCTCGGTGAGTTTATGCTGAGGTATGAAGCACTCATCGAAGATGCAAACTCCAGGTTGGAATATGACCGGGACAGGCTGGATGTTATCAGCAAATAAATTTAAACGATTAACGTGTATCTAACTTGAGGAGATATTCATGGATGCACTCAGCATTATCACACTGATACTAATTGTCGTATTCGTTCTTGAGATTGTCATCATGCTTTTGAGACTGGAAGTTGAGAAGATGCTGCTTCTGTTTCCGATTATCGGGGTGATCTTTCTCTCGATTGCATTTGTATTGAATGAATACAGCGATCGCTACTTCACATCTCTCTCTGAAGCTGCAATCTTTGCGCTTGTCTATGGCACAATCATAATCGGGGTTCTGCTTGGTTTAATCGGTATACTGGTCTGGTTCAGGGGCGAGAAGAGTTCAAAAGGGGTTCTTGCCCAGGCACGAACGATGGATAGCGTTGTTGGCGGCGTCGAGAGTGAGATAAGAGAGGGTGAGCGAGAGCTTGCCTACTTTGCCGATGAACTGGAGGAGATGCGAGAGCGAACAAGATCCTATGAATTACGTGGGGGCAAGTGAGTATGGACGTGGCTGAGAAAGAAGACACGACAAACAGACTCATCATCGGAATAGGGGGGCAGGGTAGTAAGATCGTAAATAACATACTGAGCATCCTGAAAAGTGATAGAATACCAAGAAATGAGGAGTTTCTGATCATTGATACAGATCAGGCGTCTGCAAATGCATGCACAGAGATAGAGGAGCGTAGAAAGATCGTGCTCTCAAGGCCCGATACGGTCGTTATGAAGAACGTGAATCGATGGCTCCCAGATCCATACCTGATGGCAGCAGGGGCGGGATGTGGTCAGCACAGGATATACGGGAGAGCAATGTACAACGTCCACAGGGAGCGCATCAT
Source organism: Candidatus Syntrophoarchaeum caldarius (assembly GCA_001766815.1). Lineage (NCBI taxonomy): Archaea > Methanobacteriati > Halobacteriota > Candidatus Syntropharchaeia > Candidatus Syntropharchaeales > Candidatus Syntropharchaeum > Candidatus Syntropharchaeum caldarium. The sequence goes on along the minus strand of LYOS01000003.1, from coordinate 93,584 downwards.
GAATGCAATAGGCTCTGCCACTTCAGACCTTCGTAACCGTACGGGTGGCAAGGACTTTCTGATCCTGATGGTATCTGCGCTCGGTGGTGGCACAGGTTCGAGCATGCTTCTTGACATCGCGATCGATATACGAGACTGGATAACAAAGCAGTTTGGATCCGGTCCTCTGATCTTCGGGATAACGATCCTGCCATCAAGCAACGAATCAGGTTTACCGATGGGAAATGGATATGCAACCTTAAAGGAGCTTCATTTTCTGATGTCACACCAGCAGGACATGATAATCGAGGATAAAAACTACTCAAACCCATTCAAGATCGTATTCCTGCTTGGAAGGGATCTACAGGGTCAGAATAGAGATGACGAGCTTGAGAGGGCGATTTCACGGTTTCTGCTCGATCTCGGATTTGTCCCAGGCGGTGGCATCGAGGCAAAGGGCAAATGGCTCGATCTAAACGATCTCCAGAACCGTGCAAGAGAGTATGAGAGTCGATTCTCAACGCTTGGATACTATGAGTGCGTCTTTCCGGCAGATAAACTCCAGCTTTACTATGAGATCGAGGATGAGATTCCAAGAATGCGTGAGAAGCTTGTCGAGATTGACGCGAGGCTTGGTGAGATCCGTGATAAGGCCGATTCCAAGCGCATCGAACTCCAGGGACTTGAGGCGAAGATAAGTGAGATCCAGCGAGAGATAGACGCCTACGAATCTAAAAAGGGAGTATTTTCATATATTAATCGAAAAGCACTATCAGATGCAAAGTCCAGGCTTGATCGTGCCAGGAGAAAGCTATCTGAGCTTAAGGAGGATGATTTTAACCTTGAGATCCGCACAAACGACCTCGAAGAGACTCGCAGAATGGTGGAGCAGGATATCGAGAAGTTGAAGGCGATCAAGAACAGGACGCTGAGGGAGATTACCTCGCCGTTCAACACAAGAAGTTATCACCAGATCGAGCTTACAGAGGATGAGGTGAAGCAGCTAAAGAAAGATCGTGAAGACCTGAAGAACCTCTCATTCCTGGAGATTATGCGAAAACTTGGGCGAGAGGAGGAATACTTCAGGTGGACACACGCACCGATCAATCAGGGTGATATCATTTTCAACCCGATGGTGAACTATCGTCCATCGGTCGAGAACGCATCAACTGCAAAGTACTTCGAGACGCTGAACAGGTACGGCTTCCTCGCACTGGATGCACAGGGCAATGTGATAAATGAGGAGGAGAAGTTCGGGCACTTTGTAGCGGTCCTGAGCAGCAGGATGGATAACTTTGATGATGCGAGACTCGGTGACACTGCTTTCAGGAGTATGGTTACAGAACGCTTTGCAAAGGATGCTGACATCCTGAAGCTCAACACACCCGCACGCCTTCACAGTTTCGCGATTTACACGCTCATGATCGGTCTTCAGCCATGGCAACCTGCCCCCGATCTTCCACCAAGGCTAAGGGAGCTTGAGTGGCTTGGGAAGGCGTATGACACGAGCGATCTCTCCAAATTGCAGCGCCACCATTCGCTCTTCTATGGGACACCAAAGCCGTTCTCGGTGATCACAGGGATTGACTACAAACCAGGCGAAGACGACTTAAACCGCGAGAATGTGACAGCTTTCTGGAAAGATTACGAGATCATCGAAGAGAGAGCGATCTGGACCACGGTACCAATCCTGCTTGCATCAGCTTTAAACTCCTTTGATCGCCTCATCTCAAGTATCGAGATGGCAGAAGCAATAAAAGATATGCGCATACCCGAAAGCTTCTCGATTGCAAATATAACGATGCTGGTACAGGATCTTGAGAATGCCAGCCTTAAGATCGATAAACTTCAGGAGGGGCTCGAGGAAGGGTACAAAACCTACCTCTCAATCGATAAAAACTTTAAAGATACGATAGAGAAGTTAAAAGGTGCAAAAGCCTTTGAAGATGGTGACAGACTACTCAGAATGCTGAATGAAACCTACAGAGACGTTGAGATCCTGATCGATGTCATCGATAACCTTTCCAAAAGCTTCAATGACGACGTTCAGACTGCGATACACAACGTACAGGACTTTCTTGGAAGAATCCCCTCAGAAGAGACAACTTCAAGTGTGATACGCCACATTGCTCAGGCAAACAGTGAGATTGAGAAGATCAACATGGGCACAAAGGATGCAATAAGGCTCATGAAGGAGCTTGGATCACCTCTTGCAAAGATCCTGCTCCTGTTAAAAGATCTAAGAGATATAATGGAGCGTGCAGAATGAAGAAAAAAATGAAGAAGACGCTTCTGATAGCGTTTGTACTCTTTTACATCCTGAGTGGTAGTGTTGCAGCCCAGGATATCCTGAGGATTGATGAGGCAAAGTCATACGTCATCGATATGCACACAGGTAGTAAGATTCCGTACTCCGATTTCATAGATAGCGAACAGCTTGAAGGGCATGACCTTGAGTTTCACATCGCAATCGAGAAGACGGATAATCCGATATCTGATGAGTACGTCCTGGAGCTTCGGACGAACCTTGAAGATCCAGAATGGCAGTATGGCCAGGATATCTATACATCTGCCACAGTCATTACATGGAAGGGAGAAGCGGAGCATGCACTCACCCCTCCAACGATAATTCTCGCTGGAACTGTTCCCGAAGCCGTGATACAGGTCAGAGAGCCTAATTTTGAGTCCGTGGATCTCACAGGAATTGGGAAAAAGAGAGTGTATGTGACGTTGACGATCGGAACCACAACAGATGGCAGTACGCTAAAACGAGTCGTGCAGAAGCTTGTACCGTCCATGGAATTTTACGCAACAAGTGAGGCTCTGGATGATGCAGGAGAGGAGATGGAAGCAAATCTTGCAAGTGCGAGTGAAACAATCGGCGAGAGTGAGCTTGAATCGAATATAAGACGTCTCTATGAAGAAGGGCATCCAGGATGGGCATTAATTCTCTCAGAGGATTACAAAGCACTATCTGAGGATATAGCTCCGCCCCCGGTCCTCCTTTATGTTATTCTTGCGATCGTACTTGGTATCATAGTCGGTGGTGGCTTTGTCTATGCATTGAAGGGTAAGGAAGGCGGAGTTGACATGGCGGCACTCGCTTCTGAGCTTAAAGAGGTCTCATCCACTATCGAAGATACTTCACGATCGATAAACACTATTGCCACAAAACTTGCGCGGATAGAGGGGTCAGAGGAGAGGGATGCTGGTAGAGAACTGATGAAGATGCGCGGAAGACTGAATGAATCAGCGAATCAGATCCGATCTGTGGGGGACAGGTTGAGGGAAGAGTAGAAGATCATCTACGTGCGAGATGCGTGATCTGATAGCGATTTTGAAGATGGTTCATGGTGGGTATGGCGATATAACATAACGCTGGGGGGGGGGCTCGTCAAGTTTATATATTATAAGCACACACCACTCCTACTGGTATGGAGCATTCTTATAGTCGTGGTGGAGAGGTGGTTCTGGGGATGATATTGGGTAGAAGATTACCTGGTCTGTTATTGATATTTTTGATAAATAAGCCATCGCAAACTGAAACGAGCAAGTGGACAAAAAGAGGGGCGATTGTTGGCGGAGTATGGGGTCTTGTCACAGGAATTCTTTACGCATGGGGGATCTTTGCAGAAGGATTTGCAGGGCATGAATTTGTTTTTCCAGAAAGTTTAAAAGTTATCTGTTTACCGGCATATCTTACCCATTTAATTTCCACTGCGTTAGCAGGTATATTGTCACTTCTTCTCTTTATTATATGGTTTGTTGGAATGCCAACCTTTTTCGGCATAATGATCGGTATTGGGATTGGTCTTTTAATAACTGTGATAGGTAAGAAGGTGTTGATAAAATGACGAAAAATTGCCTTAGACTGTGTTTAGCCGGAATAGTTTGCATAATCGGAATGTTCTGTACGATATCCGTCGTTTATGCTGAAGATTCCGGAACCCTATTATTGGATGTTTCTCCTGATTCAATTCCATATACCTCATATACCTACCCAGAATTTTCTCCAATGCATGTTACAGTGGTTAGAACAGAGGGTACAAAGGAAGAGGTTTTCAGCGAATTTGATATCACTGAACAAAAAGATATGAATGTTTCGGTTCCTCTTGGGGAATATAAACTATATGTTCGGTTACATGGACATAGAACGATATGGGAACTCGACAACGAAGGCTCCAATTATGAAGTCTCACCATCAAATAATACAGTAACTGTAAAAATGATTAATACTTTGTGTAAAGAGGTGTTTGCTGATGCACCATGGAGAGTTCAATCCGGCAGGATACCCATTCTTGTTATGATTAAAGATGCCGATATTTGGTATTGTGGTGATTATGATTTGGGAAATGTAGAAATATACTTAGATGAAGATTATGATAAAGATAATAATGAAGCAGATGATATTCTTTTAGAAACTGTAACAAAATGGAATGGCATTACAGTAAATGAATCATTTTATAATCTATATTATCCTGGCGATTGGTATGGCATTACTTATTTGGATCCATCTGAATATGGGTTAAGTGGGGATGTTAGTTTCCATGTAGTAATTAGGGATATTGGTGGATTCTGGGATTGGGATTCTGATGCACACAGCCATTTCAATGTTACCATTGCAAATGAAACTCTGCCACACCTTAATAACTGGTATTCCGGCGACACGCATTATCACAGTAGTTATACCGATAATTTAGTGGAACTTGGCTTTCCAGTAGAAGCTACAGTAGAAGCTGGAAAAGCTATTGGACTTGACTGGAACGCGATTACAGATCATTCTTTTGATATAAAAGATAGTAGAACAGCAGACCCTAACCACAAGTGGAATGCCCTTAAAAGTGAGGTCAGCTCTTACACCACTGGTTCGTACAAACTTATTCTTGGAGAGGAAGTCTCTTGTTATGGACATGAGAACCCTCCTAATCCTTTAGTCCCAAGAGGTGTTGTTCATTTTTTGGTCTTTGGAATGGAAAATTTCACCAATGTTGGAGGAACTGGATTGGACTTCATCCCCGGAGGTCATGATGATCCATGGTGTGATGACCCAACATGGAATCTCGAAGATGTTATTGATATAGTTAATTCTCAGGGTGGCGTTAGTTATGCGGCACATCCAGAAGGACATCGTGGAGTAGAAGCCTTGCCTTTTGATAGAGTGCCTTGGATAACCGAAGACTATGATTTGATGGGGTATAATGGTCTTCAAGTGTGGAATGGAAAATGCACTCAAGATACAAACTGGATGACTGAACGAGACGACGGGTTAGAACAATGGAAACGTTTGTTATTGAATGGACGTAAAGATGTGTTTATTATTGGTGGCACCGATGCTCATGGCGACTTTAGCCATTCAATATCTTATACAATCCCTCCATTCACTAAAGAATCAAACAATGCTTTTGGAAAAGTAAGGACCTATGTGTACACAGAGAATTTCAGTGATGATGGAATCCTCAATGCTCTTAGACATGGTCATTCTGTAATGACTGATGGTCCGTTGGTAGTATTTAATATTACCAACAAATCTGGGCATACAGCAATTATCGGCGATGCAATTTCTGGAGACAATCTTACATTAAATATCCAGTGGATAAGCACTCCAGAATTTGGTTATATAAACAAGATCATCGTTAAGAAGGGAGTGATCAATGGAACTGAGGAAAGCAATTTCACAGTGATCCAGCCATCTTCTATTGGAAAAAACACTCTTTGCGATGAACACGAATTGATAATCTCACCAAATGAATCATGTTATTATCGTGTTGAGGCATATTCAAACACAACAAACAACGAACAATATCGCTGTTACACGAATCCGATCTGGGTGGATGTTGCAGCAAACCAACCCCCAACCACCTCCTTCACCTTCACCCCACAAAACCCTCCCGTTAACCAAGTCATCACCTTCAACGCCTCCCTCTCCAGCGATGACGGCTCTATCACCAACTACACCTGGAACTTCGATGATGGCAACACCACAACCGTTTCAGATCCTGTAATAACCCATGCATACACAGAACCAGGCACCTATAATATAACCTTAACCATAACAGACAATGACGGCTTAACCAACACAACAACAAGGAATGTGACGGTGGATGACGGATTCTGTCTGTTCCTTGAGGCAGGGTGGAACCTCGTATCTGTTCCAAAACCGATCATACCGGTCGATGCCGTAACACTCTTCAACCTTTCAATGGGTGAGAGCGCACATTACTACGATGCAGCAACAGATTCCTGGATCAATGACGGTGCTATAATCGTTCATCCATGTCAAGGGTACTGGGTCTATAAGGTCGCACCTGAGATGATCTGTGTCCACTATGATACAACGACCCTGGTGCCACCGGTACAGGAGCTGTATGTTGGCTGGAACATGATCGGTCATATCACAGATGAGGGCTGGACTGTTGAGGAGTTTGTCCTTGCCACAGGACTCAGTGATAAGGCAACGATGCTATCAACGGTCGAGTACCAGGGAATGGCATCTACAGATCTCAGGCTCGTGTACAGCTATCCACCCGCTCCAGGAATCTCTGAGTTCATAGATATGACGCCAGGGTATGGCTACTGGACTTTCCTGACCGAAGAGCACCTGATGCCTGGAACAACCACATGAGGTGATATGATACCGCTTCTGAATCATGTAGGAGATCCAGCGAGGTATGATGAGCTTGGTTGTTGTGAGGATATGGCTACAGAACTTTATTGGGGAAGCGGAAGGGCGATCTGGGATAAAATGATGGGGACACAAAACTTGCGCGGATAGAGGGATCAGAGGAGAGGGATGCTGGTAGAGAACTGATGAAGATGCGCGGAAGACTGAATGAATCAGCGAATCAGATCCGATCTGTGGGGGACAGGTTGAGGGAAGAGTAGAAGATCATTTTTTCGGTGGGTATAGTTGTGTTCTTACCCTGATGGTGAAGTGATGCTTTAGGGGATATTTTCAAAATTAGAACGAGCAGGGATGCAACAAATATCGTTGATCGGTTGAAGGCGAAGGTATTTATCAATTGAGCTTGAATAATCAGTACGTATTAACAGGGTGAAGTAAGATCACCAAAAAAGTGGGTGGTGTGGTTGCTTGAGAAGAATATGGGTGCTGTGGGGCGTTATCTTGAAGAAGCTCTGGGGGTTGCAGATCGTATAACCGATAAATATCAGCGAATGGAAGCACTGCGTGAGATTGCAGTGGGGCTCGCTGAAGCTGGAGAGTTTGATGAGGCGCTTGAGATATCAGGGCGCATAGTAAATAAATATCAGCGAATGGAAGCACTGCGTGAGATCGCACTGAGGCTTGCCGAAGCCGGGAAACCCTATCGAGAGATACTTGATGAGGCGCTTGAGATTTCACGGAGTATAAGCAATGAGTTTGGGCGTCTTGAAGCCTTGCTCAAGATTGCAGTGGGGCTCGCCAAAGCCGGCAAACCGTACAAAGAGGTACTTGAAGAAGTGCTCGATGTTGCAGAGAGGATAAAGGATAGATATCAGCATCTGGAGGCTATGAGTAAGATTGCAGCTGGGCTTGCTGAAGCTGGAGAATTTGATGAGGCGCTTGAGGTTGCACGGCGTATAGGTGATGGACACCGAGTTGCGGAAGCACTGCGTGAGATCGCACTGAGGCTTGCCGAAGCCGGGAAACCGTACAAAGAGGTACTTGATGAGGCACTTGAGTTTGCAGAGCAGATAGAAGATAGATACCAGCGTTCGTGGGCCTTGCGCAAGGTTGTGGTGGGGCTTGCTGAAGCTGGAGAATTTGATGAGGCACTTGAGATATCAGGACGTATATGTGATGATTTCCACTCTTCATGGGCCTTGCGCAAGGTTGTGGTGGGGCTTGCTGAAGCTGGAGAATTTGATGAGGCACTCGAGGTTGCACGGAGTATAAATACCAAATATCTGCGCTCATTGCCCCTGCGTGTGATCGCATCAGGGCTTGCTGAGGCAGGCAAACCATACAGAGATATACTTGAAGAAGCACTGGAGGCTACAAGGAGTATAAAGGATGAGCTTCGGCGTTCCTGGGCATTACGTAATACTGCATCAGGGCTTGCCAGGGCAGGTGAACCATCTAAAGAGATTTTTGATGAAGCGCTCGAGGTTGCACGATGTATAAGTGATAGATCGCAGCGCTCATCGGCGTTATGTGGGATTGCACTGGAACTTACCGGTGCCGGTGAACCATACAGAGATATACTTGAAGAAGCTCTTGGGTTTGCAGAATGTATAGATGATGAGACGAGGCGTTCATGGGCTTTGCATAGAATTGCTTCCAAGCTCGCTAAAGCGGGTAAGTTTGAGGATGCGCTCGAAGTTTTAGAGCACATGGATGATCAATCCCGCTGTTCCATAGTCTTATGCGAGATCATAGCAGGACTTGTGAAAAACAGGAAATTTGAAGAGGCTTTAAAGCTTACGGAGCGTTTAGATAATGAATATCGACGTTCAGAGGCGTTACGTGAGATTGCATCAGGGCTTGTGAAAGTATCGCTTAGAGATAAGATGGGGTAGAGGTGATAAATTTTGCTGAGATGCTGCGGTGCAACAGATGTGGGTGGTAGACCCGATAACGAGGATTTTTACAGTATACTTAAACTTGAGCATAAATCTGGAATTTATCATCTTTTAGCAGTAGCAGACGGTGTGTGGAGCTGCGATGCGGGAGAGATTGCAAGTGAGCTTGCTGTTATGACACTTCTCGATGCCGTGAGAACGGGCTTATCCAGCTTGAAGTCTGTTTCAAGGGAATCACTGAAGGAACTGCTTAAAGATGGTTTCAGGAAGGCAAACGATGCTGTCTGCGATCGATCAAAGTCGTTCCCTGAAGGGTGTGACCTGAGCACAACACTTGTGGCAGCACTTCTTGATGATAATGGTAGAGGTGCTGTGGCAAATGTTGGTGATAGCAGAGCATATCTTGTTGGGGATGAGATTGTGCGAGTGACAAAAGATCACTCATTTGTTCAGGAGCTCATTGATGCAGGAATGCTCAGGGAGGATAAGGCATTTGGACATCCCCATAAGAATATTGTAACGAAAGTAATTGGGATGAGAGGTGTAAAACCCGATCTCTTCAATATAGATCTGGGAGATAAGGATATACTCATCCTCTGTTCTGATGGTATCAGTGATGTACTCAGGGAGGAGCAGATAAAAGAACTTGTTTTAAATTCTGGGGCCGAGAATATCTGTAAGCATCTGATTGAGGTTGTGAAGCCGATAAGTTATGACAACATTACAGTAATAGCTGCAAGAGTGGAGTAAGATATCAATCGGCTTTGAAAAGAGGAAGAAGATATTTATTGACTGGTGCAGAATGGCGTGTGAGTTGAAGAAGGATGAGAAATGGCATAGACGGTCCCAAAAAAGCCCTGGATATTGTAAAAAATATAAATGATAAATATATACGTTTTGAAGCTCTCTATGAGATCGTATCAGAGCTTGCTAACGCAGGTAAGTTTGAGGATGCACTTGAGGTTTCAGGTCATATAGGTGATAAATATCTGCGTTCATCGGCTTTGCGCAAGGTTGTGGTGGGGCTTGCTGAAGCCGGGAAACCATACAGGAAGATCCTGGATGAAACACTTGAGATTGCACGCAGTATAGGTGATAGATCGCAGCGTTCATCGGCTTTATGTGAGATCGTGGTGGGGCTCGCTGAAGCCGGGAAACCATACAGGGAGATCCTTGATGAAGCACTTGAGATTTCACAAAATATGGGCAATAAACTCAGGCGTTTTGAAACTCTGCAGGAGATCGTGGTGGGGCTCGCTGAAGCAGGTGAACCCTATCGAGAGATCCTTGATGAAGCACTGAGAGTTGCAGGATATATAAATGATGATCTGCAGCGTTTTGAAACTCTGCGCGAGCTTGCAGTGGGACTTACGGGAGTGGGGGAATTTGACGAGGCGCTCGAGGTTTCAAGGGGTATAAAGGATGCCTCTCAGCGTGCATGGGCTTTACGTAAGATTGTGGTAGGACTTGCAGGGGCAGGCAAACCATATAAAGAGGTTTTTGAAGAAGAACTGGAAGCTATACGGTCTATAAGTAATAAATCCCGACGTCTATGGGCGATGCGCGAGCTTGCACTTGGGCTTGTTGAAGCTGGAGAGTTCGAAGAAGCCCTGGGGGTTGCAAAATGTATAGATGATACATATATGCGTTCATGGCCGCTACGGGATATTGCAGTAGGACTCGCCAGAGCCGGAAAACCGTATAAAGAAATCCTTGAAGAATCACTGGCAGATACAAGATGTATAACTGACAGATTTCGACGGGCAGTGTGTTTACGTAAGACTGCATTGAGGTTTGCTGAAGCAGGTGAACCATACAAAGAGATCCTTGAAGAATCGCTGGAGGTTGCAGAGAGTATAGACGATCGTTCACGGCGGTTATGGGCTTTGCGTAAGATCGCTTTCAAGTTTGCTAAAGCCAGAAAGTTTGAAGAAGCTCTGGAGGTCGCAGGGCGTATCGATGATGAAAATCTACACTCAGAGGTTTTGTGTGAGATCGTCTCTGAGCTTGCTAAAGCCAGAAAGTTTGAAGAAGCTCTGGAGGTCGCAGGGCGCATAAATAATGAATATCGACGTTCAGAGGCGTTACGTGATATCGCATCAGGGCTTGTGAAAGTATCGCTCAGAGAACAGAGCTAATACGGCACAAAGAATGCCACTGCACAGCAGATCATCGTCAGCGCATACATCGCCAGTACTGTCTGCTTCTCGGTCACATTGAAGTAATATGGGAGCACCCATTTCAATGTCAGGGGATTTGGAACCTCAAGTGTTCCATCTTCCCGAACCTTTCCGAACTTAACAAGTTTCCATCGCTTATCCTCCGGGTGAAGTTTGTGCATTACCCTCCAGTAAAAGTACATCAGGAAGTTGATCGTATGTGGTATCAACATGATAAACCCTGCGACCAGAAATCCTGATACAACGATTGCTGCACCAATGGCAGCACCTATGGATAGAGAACCTATGTTTCCCCAGAATATTCTGGCTGGATAACTGTTATACCATAAAAATCCAAGAATAGCACCAGACATACAGCCAAGTGTCAGAACACCGTCATGTCCTGAGACAATGAATTTGAGAAGCAGCGTTGTGATTATAATTAATGAGACCCCGGATGCCAGACCATTGAACCCTGAGTGCATGTTTGTGAGGTTTGCTGTCACTAAAACATACAATGGAATGATCAGGAAGAGGTAAAAAATGCCAGCGTCAAAGCTTCCGATCAGGGGAAGTGTCACCATCGTTGATCCTATCTCAAAGATCAGGCGAAAGGAGAAGAAGTAGAGAAAGATTATTTTCAGCGGTCTTCCAACATCCACAAGATCATCAACCAGACCGAATGCCCCAAAAAGACCTGCAACAATCAGGATCGCCCAGTCCACACCTGTGACCTGTATGTTGAAGTCAGGAGTTGAGAGGTGTTCGATGATGGTTAGAAGAGCAAGCATCAGGAAGACAACACCAAGAATAAGAATGCCCCCCTTGGTTGGTACCTCCCGCGAATCAAGCTTGTAGTAATCGTTGACCACCTCTCCCTTATCTCTCAGTTTTCGTATCAGTCGAGGTGTTACCACCATCGTCAGTGCAAAGGATGCCACCAGCACCACTACAACCATGATTGGCTCGATATCCATTTTAACCCCTCTATTCAACCGTCACACTCTTTGCAAGATTTCTTGGCTTATCAATCGCACATCCGATCCTCGCCGCCGTGTAGTAAGCAAGTAACTGCATGGCAACCGAGTACGTGAGGGGAGTGAAGACACTTTCAACCGTCGGTGTTGTTACGACGAGATCAACATATTTCTCCACCTCAGGATCATCCTCCTCTGCGATTGCAACAACCAGCGAACCCCTTGCTTTGACCTCTTTTAAATTGTTGAGCATGATATCGTACGTCTTATCTTTAACAACACAGGCAACGACCGGTGTTTTTGCACCAAGTAAAGCAAACGGGCCGTGCTTCAGTTCACCTGCAGGATACCCTTCAGCATGGATGTATGAGATCTCTTTCATCTTTAGTGCGCCCTCCAGAGCGGTTGGAAATCCTGTGCCCCTGCCGATGTAGATCATGTTATCATATCCTGCAAGGATGTTTCCCACACGCTGTATCTTCTCTGAATCATCGAGTATCCGCTGCACTTTCTCAGGTAGCATCCTGAATTCGGTAATAAACTTCTCCATCTCATCAGGAGCTGGCATGGAAAGCCTTGAAGCCAGGAGATATATCACGATGAGCTGGGCGATGAAGGTCTTTGTTGCAGCAACACCGATTTCAGGTCCTGCACGGGTAAAAATCACCTCGTCTGCGATCCTTGTGGCGCTACTTCCAAGCACATTTGTTATCACGAGCACCCTTGCACCAAAGCTCCTGGCGCCTCTTAAAGCCTCAAGCGTATCCGCGGTCTCGCCAGATTGGGTTATCCCGATGACGAGCGTTCTTTCCATGGGTGTGCGATGATAGTTGAACTCTGATGCATACTCCACCCTGACAGGGATGTTGGCCTCTTCCTCGATCAGGTACTTTCCAATCAAAGCTGCATGGTAGGAGGTCCCGCATGCAAGAAAGATGATCTCAGATATACCGGCTGCAAAGCTAACATCAAGGTGGATGGTATCTGATACGTACTCAAGGAGCATATCTTCAACTACACGTGGTATCTCATGGATCTCCTTGAGCATGAAGTGCTCATAGCCCCCCTTCTCTGCAGCATCAAGATCCCATGGGAGAAGCTCGATCTCCCGCTCAACACTCACTCCATTGTTTGTGATCTCATAGCCGCTATCTGTGATTGTAACGAGATCGCCATCTTCTAAGTACGCAACCCTGCTGGTATATTCAAGAACTGCTGTAACATCAGATGCGAGAAAGTACTCACCATCACCGATTCCGAGAACGAGCGGGCTTTTGTACCTTGCCCCAACAAGCTTCCGTTCACCGATGCCTGTTGCAACAACTGCGTATGATCCTTTAAGTTCTTTTAGAGATCTCAGAAGTGCGTTTTCAAGATTCCCATCAAAATTCTTCTCGATTAAGTGTGCAATCACCTCTGTATCGGTCTCAGAGGCGAATATGTGCCCCTCTTCACTGAGCTCTTCTCTCAAAAGAAGAAAGTTCTCGATGATGCCATTGTGTACCACTGCTATCTCACGCTTGCAATCAAGATGCGGGTGTGCGTTTGTATCAGAGGGCTTTCCATGGGTTGCCCATCTGGTATGTCCTATACCGATGGTACTATCACCAAGATCGAGCATCCCTGTATCACCGATGCTTCCAGTGCATTTGTGGACGTTAAGCACACCTCCATTGTTTACAGCAATCCCCCATGAATCATAACCCCTGTACTCCATCCGTTTCAACCCTCGGGTAATCACCTCATCCGCGCGCCTGTAACCAAGATACCCGATGATACCACACATACTACAACACCCTTGAGTCTGAGGGGATCACTCCTCTAATCGTGTTCATTGGTGCAATTGTCGAGTTGCTGCCGATTATTGTCCCTGGGTCTGCAAGCACATTCGCACCGATTGAACATCCCTCTCCGATAAAGACCCCGGTCTCAAGGTTATGCCATTCATCCGCCACCTTGAGTTCAGCCGCTCCGCTTGATGCCGTAACCCTCGCACCAATTACACAGCCACTACTAACAACAGAATTCTCGAGGTAAGTTCCAGCAGCGATGATGACACCTCCATCTATCACCGCATTTGAGATGTACGTGTGTGCACCGAGCTTCACATTATCGCCTATCGATGTGGATGGCATTATCACCGCATTGGGACCTATCTCGCACCCCTCACCGATTACAACTGGACCTCTGATGTACGTATTGCCCTTTATGAGCGTGTTCCTGCCGATCCTCACATTACCGATGATCGTGGCTTTATCCTCTATTCTGCCAGCGATGCTCTTTCCAGAAAAGAACATGGCGTGCTCGTTCACCTTTAAAACATCCCATGGATAGACGACATCCATCCAGATGCCCCTGTTCTCCACCGCCCTGATCTCATGCGTTTTAGCATACGAATTCAAGACCGCAACGAGACTTGTCTCATTCCCGATTTCATCAAAGATCTCGGTTGTGAGTGCATAGATCCCTGTATTTGCAAGATGACTCCTTGCATCAAGTGGCTTTTCTACGATTGCTACAACCTTTCCAGCCTCCAGAATGACCGCACCATACTTTGAGACCTCCTTCACCCTTTGATATAGTAGCGTCCAGGGTTCTTCGATCGATTCAAGCGCCCTGAAATCGATGATGTTATCACCTGGTAGAACGATAAACGTATCCTCGACCATATTTTCTGCCTGTTTCAAAGCATGGGCTGTTCCAATCTGCTGTTTCTGTTCCGCATATCGTATATTAACGCCAGATTCTGAACCATCGCCGAAGTGATCGATTATCCTCTCCTTTTTATAGCCAACAACGATGACAATATCACGGATGCCCACACCCTTCAATGCGTTCACTGCGTACTCCAGGATCGGTATGTTTGCCACCTTTATCATGACCTTGGGCTTTGTTTCCGTGAAGGGCCGTAGCCGTTGACCTTCTCCTGCTGCAAGTATAACCGCCTCTCTGATCATCTAAAACACCTTCGTAAAAGGCTGGATGGTACCCTCCACCACTGCGCCAGGGGCTATGAGAACATAGTTTCCGATCATTGTACCTGTATTGATCGTGACGTTTATGCCGGTCTTTGTATTATCCCCGATTACCGCACCAAACTTCCTCCTTCTGGTTGATATGATCCTATCCCCGACGGTTGCATGGACATCGCCCCCATCATGCCTGAGGTTTGCGATCTTTGTCCCGGCCCCAAGATTGCAGTTCTCCCCGATGATCGAGTCTCCCACATAGCTCAGGTGCGGCACCTTCGTCCCTGTCATTATAATCGAGTTCTTTATCTCAACCCCTGCACCGATATGGCAGTCATCACCTATTGAAGTGTGAGGGCGTATGTAGCAGTTTGGTCCGATATCACAGTTCCTCCCAATCATAACAGGCCCCACGATATATGAGCCAGATCTTATGATGCTATTTTCAGAAAGAAAGATTTCACCCTGTATAACAGCCCCTTCCTCGATCTCACCCTGTATATCAGAGCCTGCAAGGAGATCGTTCAGTAATGCCTTGTTCGCATCAAGCAGATCCCAGGGATAGCCCATATCTATCCATCTTCCTATATTCATGGCTTTAAACTCAATCCCGCTATCAAGTGCTATCTGTATCGAGTCGGTTATCTCATACTCACCCCTTCTTGAGATCGGCGTAGCCTCGATGAACTCAAATATCTCTTCGTTGAAGCAGTAAACCCCTGCGTTTATCAGGTTTGTCGGTGGATTTTCTGGCTTTTCAAGAATTCCTGCCACCTTTCCATCCACGATCTCAACAACCCCAAAATCTGCTGGGTTCTCAACCTCCTTGACACCCAGAACCATCTCCTCTTCCTGCATTATCCGCTCAATATCGCCCTTTTCAAGAATTGCATCCCCGTTTATCACAAGAAATCTATCCTTAAGGAGATGTGCAGCTGATCTGAGTGCATCGGCTGTTCCAAGTTGTTTTCGCTGCGAGACGTACTTTATCTCGATATCCCACTTATCCCCATCTCCGAAGTGTGCTCTGATCGTATCATCATGATAGCCGACAACGAGAACAACAGTACTCACCCCGGCTTTTCTGAGTTCAACGATAAGATGCTCTAATATAGGTCTATTTGCAACAGATAGCATCACCTTTGGACGGGTGTACGTCAGCGGGTGCATCCGTCTCCCCTCCCCGGCTGCAAGAATAACCGCCTCCATCAGGTTACCTCCTTTGTGGTTAACTCCAGGCTGAATGTATTGAATACAAGATCCGCCTCCTCTACCTCACAAGACTTCAAACCCATATTCTCGATCTCCTCTCTTGTGAAAAGCTCATCATAGACCCCTACATTGAGACCCTTTTCCATCAAAAGCCTGGTCAAAGCCAGATTTCTGCTGTGGTAAAGCTCTTTCACTCCATCTCTGAATGTTATACCATTTATACAAATTTTCACATCGCTTAACGGTTTATTTAACTTCATGCATGCCAGAAGGATCTTCTCAGCCCAGTAATAAATCATCTGATCGTTCAAGGTTCTCGAAGTTCTCAAGAGGTTTGAACGATCGAACTTCTCTCGTTCTTCCATCGCTTTTATCAGAAACCATGGATAGACAGGGATGCAGTGACCTCCAACCCCGGTTGATGGGAGGTGAATATCACAGTAATCATGGTTTGCATACGCTCTTGATTCATAGAAGTCGATACCAAGCTCATCCGCGATCTTCAGGAGCTCATTGGCAAGTGCGATGTTGACATCCCTGTAACAGCCCTCGATCACCTTGATAAACTCGGCAACCCCTGAAGATGATACGAGATGTAGATGCGGGATAAACCCTTTATAGAGATTGAACGCCCTAATCCCACTATCTCTGTTCACACCCCCTATTATCTTTGGAAACTCCTTCAATCTTGAGATCGAGACGCCCGTCATTATCCGTTCGGGCGAGTGTGCAAGGTAGAACTCACCTGAGTCAATTGAGAGTTCACTTGCATCTTCAAGCCATCTCTTTGCAAGTGTTGCTGTTGTCATCGGCGGGACAGTTGTCTCTAAAACCACAATATCTCCTTTTTTAAGGATCTTGCCAACACTTCTGAAAGCACGCTCAAGGATGCTGAAATCCGGATTTACATTCTTATCGAGAAAGAGCGGTACGATGACAACGTACGCATCGCATCCTCTGGCATCATCATAGTCTGGTGTTGCAAAAAGTCTCTCTCCACCATGAATCCTGATAAGCTCATCAAGCCCGCTCTCTTCTGGAATCGGATTTATGCCGTTGTTAATATCTTTACATCTTGCTGTATCCACATCCACCCCGATGACCTCAAAACCACCATCAGCAATAACTGCTGCGAGTGGAAGTCCCGCCTTCCCAAGACCAATTACCGCGATCTTCATACCTTCAACCCCTCTTTGTTGACACGCCCCCGTATCCTGGCTGGGTTCCCATATACAAGTGTAAATGATGGGACATCACGTGTCACAACAGAACCCGCCCCAACCATCGCATACTCACCGATCGTGACACCACAGATAACTGTCGAGTTAGCACCGATCGATGCGCCACGCTTGACCAGGGTATGGGTTATCATATCCTCCCCCCATGCATCTGCTCTTGGATAGAGATCATTTGTGAATGTTACAGAAGGCCCGATAAAGACACCGTCTTCTATCTTTACACCTTTATAGATCGAAACGAAGTTCTGGATCTTTACGCGATCTCCTATCTCAACATCCAGATCGATATACGCACTCTTCCCCACAATGCAATCACGCCCAATCCTCGCCCCTTCTCTCACATGGACAAAGTGCCAGATTTTTGTCCCCTCACCAATATTTTCGCTCTCCACAATCGCTGTGGGATGCTTAAAGAACTGCATTCAATTTATTTATCTTCGCACATATTTTTAAGTCTTTCAGTGCCTGACTTGGGGTTATTGTAAATGCTTCGCCACGCTTGACGCACGTAATAAACGCTTTCAATTCTTCTTTCAGTGGTTCTATCTTGTTCACCATCACCTTTTCAATGATATTTTCCTGACGGTATCTTCCGCCATTCTCGATACCATACTCTGAAGGTTTTCTGTATACATACACTTCCTGATTCATGAAGTCCCCCTCGATCGTGAAATCCTCCTCCTCGATATATATTGATCTGATCTTCTTTGCAGCACGTCGCGATGCCGATATGGAGACAACAGATGAGCCAAACCTGATCAGTGTTGTGCATAGATCACCGTTTCCCGCACTTGCAATCTCGTACTCACCGTCAAACAGAACATTGAATACGATATCGATATCATGGATCATCAGGTCCTCAACGATCGATGCGTCTGTTATCCTATCAGATGCCGGGTTATGTCGCCTTATGTCAACATAGAGGGGCTCTTTGATCATCTTCTTGATCACGCCGATCATTGGATTGAACCGTTCGATGTGCCCAACCCCAACGACTACGCCGTTGTTGCCATTACCCAGTAATTGCAAGAGTTTTTCTCCTTCTTCCACTGTTAATGTGAGTGGTTTCTCGATAAGGCAGGATATACCTTTCTCGATTACGCTTTTAGCCACGCTGTAATGGTATTTTGTTGGAACACAGATACTCACCAGATCGACCTGCTTCAGAAGCTGATCCATCGAGTCACAGGCAGTTATGCCATACTTTTCCACTGCTCTTATCTTTGCTGCATCAGGGTCATAGACGTAGACCTCTTCAACATCTTTAAGTTCTGAATAGACCCTAACGTGATTCTTTCCCATGCTCCCTGCACCGATTACACCGACATTCATATCAATTAACACCTCCATGGTTGACGGTTTCTGCAATGATCTTAAGATCCTCTTTTGTTAGCGCGGGATGAACCGGGAGGCTCAGTATCTTTGTAGCGACCTGATCTGCAACAGGACAGATAACATCTTTCTCTGTGTAGCCCAGATCCCTGTACAGGGGTTGTCTGTGGATAGGTAACGGATAGTGGATGGCAGATCCAACTCCGTTCTTCCTTAAATCAGCCATAAGTTCTTCTCTTGATGATGAAAATCCATCTTCTTCGTTGATTGTGATTGCATACTGATGATAGACGTGTTTCACATTGTTATTTCTCACCGGGAGTGTAATTCCTGATCGCTTTATATATTTGTTGAGGTACGTTGCATTCTCGATCCTTTTCTGGTTAAGCTCATCCACCTTTTCAAGCTGTACGATACCGATTGCAGCCTGTATATCAGTCATTCTGTAGTTGTAGCCGAGCATTGTGTGAAGATACTTCTCATCCTGTCCATGATTTCGGAGTAGCCTGCATATCCTTGCAATTTCGTCATCGTCGGTTGTTATGATTCCCCCCTCACCGGTTGTCATGTTCTTTGTTGGATAGAACGAGAAACAACCCACCGATCCATAACTTCCTACTTTCACGCCTCGATACTCGGCACCATGTGCCTGTGCGCAGTCCTCGATCAGGAGCAGATTATAATCTTCACAGATCTCCTGGATCGCCCTAATATCAAATGGATGACCGAAGAGGTGCACTCCTGTTATTGCCTTTGTTTTTGGCGTTATTTTGTCCAGAATGTCTGATGGATCGATGTTGAAGGTTTTATCATCGATGTCTGCAAAGACTGGTCGTGCTCCCTGATATAGAATCGTGTTTGCCGTGGCTATGAATGTGAATGGTGTTGTGATCACCTCGTCTCCTTCTTTGATGCCGAGTGCCTTGAGTGCTACATCCAGTGCGATGGTGCCGTTAGCAACAGCTATTGCATGTTTAACACCTGTGTAATCAGCAAATTTTTCTTCAAACTCGCAAACAACCCTCCCCTGTGCGAGCATGCCTGATCTTAGCACATCAACGACTGCACCTATCTCTTCTTCTGTTATAACTGGTCTTGCGATTGGTATATTTCTCGCTGGTTCAACGTTTTTTACATGTAGCGTCATCTTTTCTATGGTTTTAGTTTCGATCATCTTTTTGACCCCACCAAGTCTAATCTTCATTCGGGATGATCACGTACTTAAGGATGATGTGAAAACCCACCAGATTTGATGATCAAAAGAGTCTGTACTGAATTCACAAAATAAGGGCTTTAGCAGGTGATTTGATCAAGCTCCCCATTCTCTTTGAGGAGCTTCATCGTCACCCATGTAACTTTCAGAGAAGGTGATCCTGAAGAGGGTTCGGTTCTATACAAACAGCGTGATATGCGCCTTCTCTGCCTCGGCTATGAAACTTGCAACACCTGTGACCTCATCAACCTCATCAAGGAGTTCCTCGCGTTTCAATCCCATCACATCCATCGCCATTGAGCAGGCAACGATCCTGATCCCGAGATCGGATGCATCCTTTATCATATCCTCGATCGATGGCACGTTCTTCTTCCGCATCACACTTCGCATCATCGATGTTCCCATCCCACACATATGCATCTGCGACAGTTTTAGCTTCGCCGGTCCCTTTGGGATCATCATCCCGAAGAGCCTGTCCATCAATCCTTTGCCCTTACTCTTTCCATCTGGCTTTCTGATTGCACTCAGTCCCCAGAATGTAAAGTACATCGTAACCTCCATGCCCATCGATGCTGCACCGGTTGCTATCACAAACGCGGCAAGGATCTTGTCCAGATCACCGCTGAATACAATGATAGATGCATTGTCACTCACATGTTCATCCATTTTATCACGGTAGTGGGTAAAGCTCTGTAAATACCGCCTCTGACGCCATCGAGATCGGTTCAGCGCTCGGCTCTGGTGATAGTTCTGGTTGACCTGCTGCTCTGAACGTCGTCAAATCAAGTGCTGTCATCCCACACCTTATTGCGAGTGCGACCGTATCGATCACCTTCACCATACAGTCAGATTCGCCCACAAGCTGTCCACCTATAACCCGCTTTGTCGCCCTGTCAAAGATCAGTTTAAGGGTGTATGGTTTCTTTTCTGGCATCATCGAGTGCATGCTCGCGGTTGAAAACTTACCTGTGACAGTATCGATCCCTGCCTTCTTTGCTGCTTTTTCTGTCAGTCCAACACCAGCTACCGACCTTTCGAGAAGCTTTGTCGTGAAACTGTTTAGAAGTCGCGGAAATTTGATCTTATATCCAAGTATATTCTTTGCGATGATGCGCCCTCCGATAACGGCATTGGGTCTGATCTGCCCTGGCATAATCTCACCTGTGATAAGGTTCTCGTACTCGATCAGGTCGCCTCCTGCATATATATCAGGATCAGATGTCTGGAGATACTCATTCACCTTAACGCCGAACTTACCCACCTCAAGCCCGCAATCTATGGCAAGCTCGGTATTTGCCCGTACACCAACAGATAGTATCACCATTCCAGCATCGATTCTGCTCCCATCCGATAACTCAATACCCTCAACCTCCTCTTCGCCGATGATCCGTTCTGCCATTGTATTCAGCTTCAACTCGATATCTTTTGATTCAAGATATTCTTCGAGTTCAGTTATCATATCAGGATCGAAGCTCACCGCAAGTATGTGATCAAGTGCTTCAACGACGGCTGTCCTGTAGCCGCTTTTTGCGATGAGTGTTGCCATCTCAAGACCAACTGCGCCTGCACCAATCACAACCACTCCACGATCCCCTTTTGCCTTCAATCGCTCAAGGATATTTGTCGCGTCCCTGCTTGTTCTAACCGTGAATACACCTTCAAGATCGACTCCTGGTATGGGGGGCTTCACAGGGACACCACCTGTTGCAAGAACGAGCTTGTCATAGGGGTAGGTCCCACCGTCTGCAGTTGTAACGGTCTTCTTCTCGCGATCTATCTTAACCGCTTTACTATCAACGAGCTTCGTTCCAGCTTTGTGAAACATTTCATCGCCTTTCACCGATGCCTCGACGGTAGCATCACCGACAGCGATGTACGGAACCGCACACCTTGTCAGAAAGTTCTCTTCCTCGCGAATCAGCGTAAGATCCACTTCTGGATTCAGCTTCTTCAACATCATAGCAGCTGGCCCACCTGTGCCAGCACATCCAATCACAACAACTTTTACCATATTATATACACCTCATAAACAAACAAATACTAAATACTATATAACATTCTTAATACTCCTGCTGCTTGCAACATGTCTCACCAAAGTAGAACTTCATCGGTATATCGAGCCCACCCTTCAGCATCTTCCAGTAGCCCTTTCCGATCATCCACTTCTGGAGGTACCCGATACGAGACGGTTCGATCTTTTTTATCGGCTCCTCATAATCGCTCACTACGAACGTGCACTTTCCATCACCGATCTCAAGCGGGCAGTTTATTCTACCGTTGTACCTGTAAACGCCTCCAATCCCTCTGATACCATCTGCAATTGTTGCAGAGACGGTGTGTGCCTGGAGATGAGCTACAACCCCTGACTTTGATATTGGAATCGCTGTACAGTCGCCGATCGCAAAAGCATCGTCAAAGTTCTGAACAAGCATTGTGAAACGATCTGCCTCAATCCAGCCCTCTTCGTCACCTATCTCTGAATCAAAGATAACAGGACTGCCTTCGTGTGGTGGAATGAGTGATATAAGATCATAATCGATCTCATCACCTTCCATCGAGAAGATCTTACCTGCTTCTGGGTCAATCGAGTCGATATTGAAGAACGTCTCAACCCTGATATCTCTCTCTTCAAAGAGTGGCTCGATACACTCGCTTATAGCCTCTGCTGGATAAACCCTTGGGTAGGGTGTTATGAATGTAATATCCACCCTGTCCCGTATTCCCTTCTTCCTGAAGAACTCATCTGCAAGGAATACCGACTCGTTTGGAGATGGTGGACACATGTGAGGGAGTGTTGTAATTCCCATGACAATATCTCCACCTTTGAACTCGCTTATAGCCTTCCAGGTCCTGTATGAGGCTTCAGGGGATGTATGGAAGTCGTAGTTCTCACCGGATAGTCCAGGTATAAGATCAGGATTTGTTCTGCAGCCTGTCGAGAGTATCAGATAGTCGTAAGAGAGTGTTTTACCCTTCTCTGTCTTGATCTCTCTTTCATTGAGGTCAATGTGTCGCGCAGCATCGATCTGAAAGTTGACAGCAGGGTTCAGGAGTTCATGCTCGTCCTTTACGATTTTCTCAGGGTCTGCTCCTTTAAAAGCAACGTGAAGATAGCCGGGCTGATAGATGTGCTTCCCACGGTCATCCAGCACCGTAATTTCCACTTCATTCCGCTTTATTTCCTTTTTCAACTGCGCTGATAGCGTGTTTGCAGCAATTGTACCGCCAGATCCTGCCCCAACAATCAGAACTCGTTTCATCGCTTCAATCCTTCACGATCTTTATCAGTACCCTGATATGATCAGGTTCATCTATGATCTCAAGGATCTCGTTTCCCGTCTTCTTGGCCCATGCTGTTGCATCAGGTTTGATACCAGCATCTGTTGCAAGAATTTCCAGCACATCACCATTCCTGGCACGCCTGTACGCTTTAACAAGGTCGGTTATGGGTCCTGGACATGCAGAACCTCTTGAATCGATTGTCTTTGTTACTTCGACCACATAGTCCACCTGTCTGAATATACAATACAATTGTATATAAAGCTTTTGATTTACTAAATGATTGTATAAATGTTGTGACTTTGACTGTATAAATTAACGAACAAAAATCCCACTCAGTTCACATATACCAGCTCTGTGTTCACGACATCTTCTTTTAAAAGCCACCCCCGTCTTGCGGTTGCAACTCCAAAGTGCATCAGATCCATCTGTGATGTATCATGAGCATCTGTCGAGATCGCAAGCTTAGCTCCTCTGTTTCTGGCATATCTTGCATGGGTGTCGTTCAGATCAAGCCGTCTTGGATTTGCATTGATCTCAAGGATCGTCTCATAATCTATGCAGGCATCGACGATCGCCTCAATATCAAGATCACAGGGGTCCCGCTTTCCAATTATGCGACCTGTTGGGTGTGCGATAACATCAACGTTTGGATTCTCAATTGCAGATATGATTCGAGCGGTCATCTCCTCTTTGCTCTGGGATAAACCCGTGTGAACTGCTGCAACAACGATATCAAGTGGTTCAAGTGCTTTATCTGGCAGATCAAGCTTACCATCAGATCGTATATCTACTTCAATCCCTTTTAACACCTTGAAATCAGTTAAACTATCATTTATACGATCGATCTCATCCATCTCATCCAGAAGTTTAACCTCATCCACGCCATGCACAACACCAACTGCCGGCGAATGATCACAGATTGCGATGTAACAATAGCCAAGTGAACGTGCTTTATCCACCATCTCCTGAATCGAGTTCCTCCCATCACTCCAGGTTGAGTGGATATGGAGATCTCCCCGGATATCTTCATGTTTGATAAGATCGGGGAGCGTGCCATCGATTGCTGCCTCAATCTCTCCCTGATCCTCTCGCAGTTCAGGTGGTATAAAAGCGAGTCCAAGAGATCGGTAGACATCCTCCTCACGCTCTCCTGCAATCTTTCGATCGTTCTCGAAGACCCCATACTCATTGAGTTTGAGTCCTTTCTTAATTGCAAGCTCACGCAGTTTTATGTTATGATGCTTTGATCCTGTGAAATACTGGAGTGCAGATCCAAAGCTACCAGGCTCAACAACCCTGAGATCAACCTGCAGATCATCCATTATGACACTGGACTTTGTATCTCCCCTGGCAATTACCTCACTTATACCATCAAGTGCCTGAAACGCATCCATCACTTTTTCTGGTGTATGAGATGCGACAAGAATATCGATATCCCCGATCGTCTCTTTCATTCTGCGAAGACTACCTGCATAAGTGATCGATTCGATCGCATCAAGCTTTTCAAGTGATTTTATAATTTCCTGTGCCTTATAATAAGCTATTCCAAGCGACACGCGCTCCTGATGTCTTCTGTACTGCTCAATACCTTTCAATATTTTCTCTTCGCTCTTTGCTCCCATGCCATAGAGTTTCTGAAGTTTGTGTTCTGCTGCTGCCCGTTCAAGCGATTCGATATCTGTGATTCCGCACTCTGTGTATAACTTTGCAACCGTCTTTGGACCGATACCGGGGATTGCAAGAAGCTCCAGAATTCCTTCTGGAACTGAATGCTTGAGTTTCTCGTAGTATTCAAGTTTATCTGTTCTTATAATCTCATAAATCTTCTTTGCCAGTGCATCACCAATTCCAGGTAATGTTTTAAGTTCTTTTATTGATTTAAAATTTGATAAATCCTCTGTGAGATTTTTAATGGTTTGTGCAGCCCTTCTGTAAGCTTTGATCTTAAATTTATCCTCGTTTTTCACCTCCAGAATATCAGCGATCTCATCAAATATCTTCGCAATCTCTCTGTTTTCCATCACCATGAATATCCGCATGATAAGTAATAAATAGTATGCAGACGTGGTTGAACTGGGGATTAAAATGACTGATCAAACTGTTGTCTGGTTACAGGATGTGGATTCTTCGGATCTCAGGCTTGTTGGTGGAAAAGGAGCGAGTCTTGGTGAGATGATTAAGGTTGGGCTACCAGTTCCACCTTCTTTTGCTGTTACAGCCACGGCGTTCAGGAGGTTCATCGAAGAGACCGGTATCTCCGATGAACTCTTTGCGACACTTGAGGTCGATGTGGACGATACAAAAAAGCTCAAAAAGGTTGAAAATGCGGCAAAAAAGTTGATATTAACAGCAGAAATGCCAGAAGAAATTAAAGAAGCAATTCTTAGTTATTATGATGAAATGTGCAGGAATGAGGGGGAAGAGGTCTATGTCGCGGTCAGATCATCAGCTACCGCAGAGGATCTACCTGATGCAAGCTTTGCAGGGCAACAGGACACATTTTTGAATATTAGAGGGGGAGAAGCAGTTCTTGATGCTGTCAAGAGGTGCTGGGCATCACTCTATAATTCCCGTGCGATCTTCTACCGTGTTGAGCATGACTTTGACCACTCAAGTGTCAATATTTCAGTTATCGTCCAGAAGATGGTCGATTCAAAGAAGGCAGGTGTGATGTTTACCCGTGATCCTTCAACAGGGGCGATGAACACGATCATTGAGGGATCATGGGGACTTGGAGAGGCGGTTGTTTCAGGGTCGGTATCCCCAGATCATTATGTTATCGATCGAAGATCAAAGAAGATCATAAACGAGATTATCGCGACAAAGGAGACGATGCATATCAGAGATCCAGTGACAAGAGAGACCGTTGTTGTACCCGTTCCTGATGATATGAAAGAAGAACGGGTCCTAACCGATGAGGAGATACTGAAGCTCGTTGAGTATGGTGAAATCCTTGAGAACCATTATGGTATTCCACAGGACATTGAATGGGGGATCGATGAGAGCGGCAAGATTTACATGCTTCAGTCTCGCCCGATCACAACGATAAAAATGGAAGCAGAATCATCGGACTCTCCAGAATCGGCAATCGAGGAGGTGCTGGTTTCAGGACTTGGTGCATCGCCTGGGATGGCTACAGGATGTGTTAAGATTCTGAGGGATATCTCCGAACTCTCGAAGGTTAAAGAAGGAGATATCATGGTTACGACGATGACAACCCCTGATATGGTACCTGCAATGAAACGCGCGGCGGCGATTGTGACCGATGAAGGCGGATTAACCTGCCATGCCGCCATCGTATCACGAGAACTCGGTACACCTGCAGTTGTCGGTACTAAAAACAGCACAGAGGTTCTCAAAGATGGAATGATCGTTACTGTGGATGGTGATAAGGGTAAGATCTACAAAGGAAGCATCATTATGGAAAAACCGAGTGCAGAAACCTCTGTTACGGCTGTAAACTGGAAACCCATCACAGCAACCGAGATCAAGGTCAATATTTCAATACCTGAAGCTGCAGAGAAGGCGGCGGCAACCGGGGCTGATGGTGTCGGACTGCTCCGAGTCGAGCACATGATACTTGGACTGGGTAAACACCCATCTCTCTACATCGCGGAGGGGAAAGAGGAGGAGTACATTGATGAACTTGTCAAAGGCATCAAGATGGTGGCGGATGTTTTCTATCCAAAGCCTGTATGGGTTAGAACGCTTGATGCACCGACTGATGAGTTCAGGTCTATGGAAGGGGGTGAAAACGAACCGATTGAGCCCAACCCGATGCTTGGATGGCGTGGGATAAGGCGGGATCTGACAGATACTGAACATTTCAAACTTCAACTCAGGGCATTCAAGAAGTTATTCAAGCTTGGATTCAAGAATGTTGGGATTATGTTGCCGATGCTCCAGCACCCATCCGAATATGCGCGTGCAAAGCAGATCATGCTCGAGGTTGGCATCGATTTTGAGACCACGATGATCGGTATAATGATTGAGACGCCTGCGGCTGCTCTTATAATCGAGGATTTCATCGATGTTGGTGGACTTGACTTCGTATCCTTCGGGACAAATGATCTGACACAGTACACTCTTGCTATCGATCGAAACAACGAACATGTAGCTTCACTTTACAATGAACGACATCCTGCGGTCCTGAAACTGATCAAATCTGCAATCGAGGTCTGCAGGAGGCGTGGTGTCATGACCTCTGTCTGTGGACAGGCAGGATCAAGGCCTGAGCTCGTGAAGAAGTTTGTTGAATATGGCATATCGAGTATATCTGCAAATATCGATGCGGTCGAGGACGTCAGAAACACTGTGGCAAGAGAGGAAGAACTCCTGATCGTTGAGGTTGTTAGAAAGCTAAAGCTGAATAGTGAAGGATAAGAACCACAAACATTTTAAAGATGGGATAGAGGATCAACTACAATGTTAGAGGAGGAATATCAGCTCGATTATTTTCACAGAAACGATTTTCACAGGGCGCGTTGCGTAAAATGCGGTGGGTATTTCTGGAGCCGTGATCCTGAACGAATAACGTGTGGTGATGCGCCATGTGATCCCTACTCATTCATAGGCTCGCCAATCTTTAAGAAGAAGAATCTTGATGAGATGCGAGAAGCATTCCTCGGCTTCTTTGAGGCACGGGGACACAAGCGAATAGGAAGATATCCCGTTGTTGCAAGATGGCGGGACGATGTTTTCCTGACAAACGCATCTATATACGATTTTCAACCGTTTGTAACATCTGGCAAAGTGCCACCACCTGCAAACCCGCTCACGATCTCACAGCCCTGTATAAGACTTGATGATCTGGATTCTGTGGGAAGGAGCGGGAGACACCTCTCTACTTTTGAGATGATGGCGCATCATGCGTTCAACAGCAAAGAGGAAAAAATCTACTGGAAGGAAGAGACGGTCGAGTACTGCGATGAATTTTTGCGAACCCTGGGTGCAGAGATCGACGCTGTCACATACAAAGAAGAGCCATGGGCAGGGGGTGGAAATGCAGGACCATGCCTTGAGGTACTTATTGGCGGACTCGAGCTCGCGACACTTGTATTCATGGATATGGAACAGTCCGCAGATGGTAAGATTCTGATAAACGGGGATAGGTATAGAAAGATGGATATGCAGATCGTTGACACAGGATATGGCCTTGAGCGGTTTGTATGGCTTTCAAATGGTTCTTCAACGATCTATGATGCTATCTTTCCTGAGGTTGTTGACAAGCTCATGAAATCAGCGGGAATAACAAACCCGGCCGATGATCCAACTCTGAACGAGATTTTCTCCTCAAACGCAAGACTTTCAGGACTGATTGACATCAAAGATAACTCAAACTTGCTGGAACTCAGGTCCCGCCTTGCATCAGAGATCGGGGTTGAGGTTGATGAGCTAAATCGCATCATGACCCCCGTCGAAACGGTTTACAGAATCGCTGACCATGCACGCTGTCTGCTATTCATGCTCGCCGATGAGATTGTACCCTCAAATGTAAAGGCTGGTTATCTTGCAAGACTTGTTATCAGGCGGACTCTGAGGTTACTTGAGTCACTGGATACAGAGCTGGATCTATTTGATATTATAAAGCTCCACACTGAATATATCACTGCATATCCTGAACTTAAGAACTCCCTCAATCGAATCTCAGAGATACTTGAGATCGAAACTGCAAAGTACCGTGAAACGCTGGCAAGTGGAATGCGAATCGTTGAACGAATGGTGAAGAAGAAACAATCGCTACCACTTGAAGATGTGATACAGCTCTATGATACATATGGTATACCACCTGAGGTTGCAAAAGAAGTTGCCAGCAGGCAGAATCTCAAGATTGAAGTCCCTGATAACTTTTACTCCCTTGTAGCAAAGAGGCACAGCAAGCAGGAGAGGGTTGAAGAGACTATAGACCCGCGTCTTGAGAGAGTCAAAAATCTACCAGATACGATCAAGCTCTACTATGAAGATCCTCTGACGTTTGAGTTTGAGGCTGTTGTGCTCGATACCTTCGATGATTGTATCGTCCTTGATCGAACTGCATTCTATCCTGAAGGGGGTGGACAGCCGGCTGATACCGGTACGATCTCAACACAGGAAAACATCTTCAATGTTATAGATGTTGAGATACTGGATGGTGTGATCATTCATCATCTTGAATCCGACGGCAAGATTTCACGAGGCGAGATTGTTCAGGGTCGTGTAAATCAAAAACGGCGAATGGCACATACAAGACATCACACTGCAACCCATATCGTTCTTAATGCCGCAAAAAAAGTTCTTGGAGATCATGTATGGCAGTCGGGAGCACAGAAGTCTATGGATAGAGCAAGGCTCGATATTTCTCATTTTAAGCGGATAAGCATGGATGAAAGGCGCAGGATTGAACTTCTCGCAAATGAAATCGTGATGAGTGACATAAAGATCGATATTAACTGGTTTAATCGAAACGCAGCAGAGAAGCGCTTTGGTTTTACACTTTATCAGGGAGGAATCCCGCCAGGTGATAAAATCCGTGTGGTGCGAACAGGTGATGACGCCCAGGGCTGTGGTGGTACACACTGCACAAGCACAGGAAGAGTTGGTGCGATAAAAATTCTTAAGTGTGAGCGGATTCAGGATGGGATTGAGCGTATAGAGTTTGCAGCTGGTGATGCAGCAATTCGCAGCATGCAGGCAGAGGAGGAACTTCTCTTTAACACCGCAGAGATCCTGAGAGTTCCACCAGATCAGCTTCCAAAAACTGCAACCAGATTCTTTGAAGAATGGAAGGAACTTAGCAAAGAGAATGAGCGTCTGAAGGAGGCGCTTGCAGAAGCTAAAGTTGGCCAGTTAATATCAGACGCAAAAGAGATTGGAGATCACGCAGTCGTTGCCGAAATTTTTTATGGCGTTGATAGAGAAGAACTTGTTAAGATTGGAAGACTCATATCAGGTAAAGGATTATATTCGATCCTTATTGGCATCCTGGATGGTGAAGCATCGGTTGTCACAAGCGCACCAGCAAATAGCGCGATTAAGGCAGGCGATATCGCAAGGGAGGTCTCGAAGGTTCTTGGTGGTGGAGGGGGAGGTAGGCCAGAACTTGGACAGGGTGGAGGGAAAAGAATAGAAAAGGCAGAAGAAGCACTCAATCAGGGTTTAAGATCTTTTGAGTCCTATTGAGTTTTGGGTGCTAACAGTGCATCAACCATTTCTCTTATATTTTCAATCACAACTGCCCCCCTCTCAATGAGTGTAGAGAGCTTATCCCCCGCGATACCATCCGTAAAATCATTATCAGGATCGAGTGATCGCTGCAGAATATAAACACACTTACCAGCTTCGAGCACAGTCTGGCAGGCATCCAGGTTCTTCACGTTCCCATGCCCAAACGCAACCGGCGCGATCACAACAGCATTCGTTTGTTCCATCATTCTCAGGTTTGCCTGATACGATTCCTCGCTTATCGGAGAGAAGGGTGCATCCACAAC
Source organism: Candidatus Syntrophoarchaeum caldarius (assembly GCA_001766815.1). Lineage (NCBI taxonomy): Archaea > Methanobacteriati > Halobacteriota > Candidatus Syntropharchaeia > Candidatus Syntropharchaeales > Candidatus Syntropharchaeum > Candidatus Syntropharchaeum caldarium. The sequence continues at coordinate 63,237 of LYOS01000003.1, read as the reverse complement.
CGTCTCGATCCCAAGCACTTTTGCAACCTCGTAATCAGTATCAAGCATATTGAGAACGCCTGCCGAGACCCGAAATCCCTCATCGTGTAGCTCATGCATGATCGATGCACCACTCCCGCCCCCACATATCAGATGAACCCTGACCCCGGTCTCTGGACGTGAGCGATTCTGCTTTGGTAGTGGCGCAACATAGTATACGTTCGTGAGCGGATGTCGCTTGACGACCACGTCACATCTGAATGCCTCCTTTATCCGCTCTGCCTTCAGGACCTCTTCAGGTTCTCCGATCGCGATTGCCTCGCCAGATCGTAACATGATGAGACGATCACAGTACTGTGCAGCAAGGTTCAGATCATGGATCGCTGCGATTACGATCAAACCCTCATTAGAGAGGTGTTTTAAAAGTTCCATCGTCTCAATCTGGTAGTTTATATCAAGATGGGATGTTGGCTCATCCAGAAGAAGAATGCGCGGTTGCTGTGCAAGAGCACGGGCGATTATGACCCGTTGACGCTCCCCCCCACTCAAACTATTGATCGAGCGATCCATGAGGTCAAGTGATCCCGTCATCTCCATCGCATCCCGTGCGATTTTTTCATCCTCCACCGTCTCCATCTGTAACCTCCCAAGATGCGGATTTCTACCCATGAGCACGATGTCAATTGCCTTGAAATCAAAATCGATGGTTGTATCCTGCGCAACTGCAGCAACCTGCTTCGCAAACTCTTTATGCCCAATCGAGAATATATCGGTCTGATCGATCAGGACCACCCCAACGTGTGGTTTGAGCAGTCTTCCCATCGTCTTTAAGAGCGTCGTCTTCCCAGATCCATTTGGACCAATGATTCCGATAAACTCGCCTTTTTTTGATCTGAAGGTAAAATCCTTTATTATTCTACGATCGCCGTAAAATACATCGACCCCTCTCACCTCAAGCGATGTCATCAACCCCTCCTCTTCTTTACAAGCAGATAAATAAAGAGCGGTGCTCCAAATAGCGGTGTTATCACACCCACAGGTATCTCTGATGGGACAAGCACAGTTCTTGCAAGTGTATCTGTCCAGATAACGAATATGGCACCAAAGAGCGCAGATGCAGGAAGAAGTATTCTGTGATCAGATCCAACGAGAAGCCTTGTTGTATGCGGGATTATAAGCCCTACAAATCCGATGATTCCGCTGAATGCAACGGTTATTGCGGTAATGAGTGATGCGAGAACGAGAAGGATCTTTCGCACGTTTTCAACACCGATACCAAGATAATGCGCTGTCTCATCTCCGAGAAGCATTGCATTGAGATCTCTTGCAAAGAGGAAAATGATAAATGTTCCAGTGAGCACGGGGAGCACTGCATACTTAACATCCTGCCACTGGGCTGTGCCGAGATAACCAATGAGCCAGGAGAGAATCTCGTGCGGCGAATTGGTAAATACAATGAGAAGCAACCACTCAAGCGAGTAGAGGAAGTATCCAAATGCAATTCCTGCAAGAAGCAACGTGTCGATTGCAATCTTGCCCCCCGCCCTTGCAATGTTATAGACGATGAAGATCGTAACGACCCCCCCAAGAAAAGCCATGAAGGGTCGCGCAACCAGTCCGAGTGATGCAAAAAAAGTCATCCCAAGAACCGCACCCACTGCAGACCCTGTCGAGATCCCGAGTATGAAAGGATCTGCCATTGGATTCTTGAATACGCCCTGCATCACGCCACCTGCAACAGCCAGTGCTATCCCAACAAGTATCCCAAATATAACCCTTGGGAGTCGGATATTGAAGAAGATATTCTCTTCTGCATCGAGCGATTGCACAGAGAATGGTTCAAGCGAGTTCGATCGGATCGCTTCACTCCCCTTCTCAAGCGTCATTGAAAGGATGCGATCGTGCGGGATTGTAACTGCTCCCATCCCAACCGTGATCAGTATACTTACAAAAAGAAAGGCTGAAAGTAGAAAAAGGATCAAATACCATCTTACGATACGCTCAGACCGTCTTCTATCATCTCTTTTTCGCATTGCTCTCCTCGCCCAAGTTCACATACAGTTATCTGGAATTAGAACAAAGACTTTTGTATTTAAATATTCGCCTTCCAGCATTTACCTGCGAATAACACAAGTTTATTTTACTTTTTTAAACAAAATAGTAAAGTTTATATACGATAACCATGATAGGTGTGTTAAAAAGATTAGATTTAAAACAAACCAATTTTTATAAAAAGGGACAGGCGCAGTGGTGAAAAGTGAGAGTTGTGATGGAGGAAACCTTATGCATTCCGATGCACCAAAAACCCGCAAAACCTCCCCACTCTTATCAATTCACCACCTGGTATCCCATGAGGTGGTAAAAAATATGGTAAGAAAGACAATTTATTTCGGATCGAGTGTATTTATTACTGTTGTGAATCAAAGGAGGCATGTATGAAGAAACTACTACTTCCAATCTTTCACCCGTTCATCCACATCGCATCGACTGCATCAGCTGAATCAGCAGAGACAACACCGGCGACCGGGATTTGGCGGTATATTTGTGTTTGTGATATTATTGTTCATCTGGAGCAGAATCAATGAGAAGAAACAATAAGCTCTTTGTAATTTTGATAATCCTTGCGATCATTGCCACATCTGCTGCTGGGTGTATGGAGAAGGGGGATGTGAGTACATCATCAAAGCAGGACCACTGGATGGTTGTCACAGATGAGCTCAATCGGGAAGTTGTGATTCCTCAGAAGCCTCAGCGGATTGTATCGCTTGCACCGAGCACAACAGAGATCCTCTTTGCAATCGGCGCAGGAGATCGAGTTGTTGGGGTGGACGACTACTCTAACTATCCACCAGAAGCGACTCATCTGGTAAAGGTTGGAAGCTATGCAACGATAAATATCGAGCAGGTCGTTGACCTTAAACCCGATCTTGTTGTTGCAGCCTATGGAAATGGAATCGAGGTGATAGATGCCCTGTCCAATCTTGGAATCCCGGTCGTTGGATTGAATCCTGGTGGGCTTGATGAGATACTCGATAGCATCAATCTGCTTGGGAAAATCACAGGTTGCGAGGAGAATGCAACCCGATTGACCGATGAGATGAGGGCAAGAATCGTTGCGGTGGAGAGTATGGCAGCGACAAAAGATAAGCCAAGCGTTTTTTATGTGATATGGCATGACCCGCTCTGGACCGCGGGAAATGGGACATTTGAGGATGAGATGATCTCAATTGCAGGTGGTAAGAATATTGCATCAGATCTTGATTCGTATAGTATTATTTCACTTGAGAAAGTGATTGACAGCGATCCAGATGTTATAATCACGACAAGCGGAGGAGGAATGGGGGTTGCAGGCAGTAATCTATCATACGAGTATATCACCACCAATCCACGGTTCGCTGGTATCAGTGCAGTCAAGGAAGGCAAGGTCTATGTGATCGATGCAGATATTGCAACGAGACCAGGTCCAAGGATTGTGGATGCACTTGAAGAGATATATAGATGTATTCACGATGATGCAAATTCTGGATAGGGTTTTGGAGTGCCCTTCTTGATTAAGTTGTTTGCGGAACCTTTCAGCGATATTCAAGAAGATTTTTCATACTGGTGTTCACTGTGAAAAATAATATATGCACCAGGTTAATATTCAATCGGTCTTAAAGAATATCGTATCCTGTGTATCAATTATGCAGGTAATACCTGATACAGGCGAAAGGGAGAAGAATTCGGGATGAAAAAGGAGACTGTAACCCTCACGCTGGGAGTTTTTATTTACGCTGTAGCTTTATTGTTCAGATTACCCTTTTGGGAAGAAGTTTTAATATTTCTGCTGAGTTACATCCTCATCGCAGGCGATATCGTTTGGAAAGCGGTCAGAAATCTATTTAGAGGGGAGGTTTTTGACGAGAACTTCCTTTTGACCGTGGCAACAGCAGGGGCTTTTGCGATAAAGGAGTTTCCAGAAGCTGTGGCAGTTATGCTATTTTTCAAGGTTGGTGAACTGTTTCAGGAGATGGCATTGAACCGATCCCGTCGGTCAATAAAATCTTTGATAGAGATGAGGCCAGATTATGCAAATTTAAAGATAGATGGTGAGACAGAGAAGGTGAACCCCGCGGAGGTCAGTGTTGGCGATGTTATTATAGTGAAACCTGGTGAAAGAGTCCCCCTCGACGGAATCATTCTTGATGGGTCTTCAATGGTGGATATATCTGCTCTCACGGGTGAATCAGTGCCAAGAAGTGTAAAAAAAGGAGATGATATCCTATCAGGAATGATAAATAAAAGTGGGCTCCTCTCGGTTCAGGTAACAAAAAGGTTCAGTGAATCTACAGTATCTAAAATACTGGATCTTGTGGAGAATGCCGCCAGTGAAAAGGCTCCTACCGAGCAATTTATCACGAGATTCGCAAGGTATTACACCCCTGCTGTCGTCTTTGGCGCCTTTGTCCTTGCCACAGTACCGGTGATACTTTACAACATTCCAGCACTTACACCCATGTTTCCCCATGAGCCGACATTCTCAGAGTGGGTGTACAAAGCGCTCATATTTCTGGTGATCGCCTGCCCATGCGCACTTGTAATTTCGATCCCACTGGGGTTCTTTGGCGGTATTGGTGCAGCTTCCAGAGCGGGAATTCTGGTAAAAGGATCGAATTATTTGGAGGGGTTGAATAATCTTCATACTGTGATCTGGGATAAAACTGGGACCCTGACCAAAGGTGTCTTCAGAGTTACCAGAATTATCACAAAAAATAATTTTTCAGAAGATGAAGTATTGAAATTTGCTGCACTGGCAGAGAGTCATTCCAGCCATCCTGTTGCGCAATCAGTGCGTGAGTTCTTTGGTGAAAAAATAGATGAAAGTAAAATCGAAGGCTATGAAGAAATTTCCGGGTATGGCATAAAGGCGAGGATAGAGGGGCATTATGTTCTGCTTGGAAATGATAAACTACTCCACAGCGAGAATATTGAGCACGATACATGCGATGTCGATGGAACTGTGGTTCACCTGGTGATCGATCATAAATACGCTGGTTATATCGTCATATCTGATGAGATCAAAGAAGATGCGGCAGCGGCTATACATAATCTTAGGAAATTGGGGGTGAAAAGACAGGTTATGCTGACAGGAGACACCAGGGAGGTGGCAGAAGCGGTCTCTAAGAGACTGGGTCTGGACGAGTATTTTGCAGAATTATTGCCCCACAAGAAAGTAGAAATGGTCGAGGAGATGATAAAAAATAAGGCAAACAGTGACGACCTGATAGCCTTTGTGGGAGAGGGTATAAACGATGCCCCCGCATTGATGCGCTCAGATATCGGCATAGCGATGGGTGCACTTGGATCAGATGCTGCGATAGAGGCAGCGGATATAGTTTTGATGAGCGATGAACCATCACGAATCTGTGAGGCGATCAGGATTGCGAGAAGAACCAGGGGTATAGTCTGGCAGAACATCAGCTTTGCGCTCGGGGTTAAAGGATTGTTCCTGACAATAGGTGCACTCGGGATGGCGACGATGTGGGAAGCGGTATTTGCAGATGTGGGGGTTGCATTGCTGGCGATATTGAACTCCACAAGGGTTTTAAAATAGGCCATTTTCAGATATTACAGCAAACCAAAGTGTTAAGGGTGAACAACCATCACATAAAGCATGGTCTCAGGCTCTGGCGGATTTTGTGTGCTTCCATACCTGATTTTTTCATTCTCATACCCGAGATTCTCAAGTACAACCACAGGAAGCTCATATCCTGCTTCAAGAAGTATCTTCGAGATCTCAATCGATCCAAACCTTTTTGGATCTGGGAGGATGAATAGATATCTTCCACGCCCAGCTTCATCAAGTATTCGCTTCTTTGACGCTTCAATATCCCGTCCATGTGCGGTTATCGCCGTGATTGAAGTCAGATCTATCTTAAGCCTTGCACACGCGAGCTGGAGTGATGAGATACCTGGTATGACCTCTCCTCTGAGGAGTGTTCCAAGTCCTGATAGCATCGGATCGCCTGTTGATAGTACAACGGCATCGTCAGGTATTTCATCGAGGTGTTTGAAGTCGATCTCGTGAGTTTCACACTTTATGTAAGAAGATGCAATCTCAATAGCCCGTTTTGATCCGTATATAACCTCTGCGCCATCAATCGCACGGATTGCCTCCTCTGTGAGCATCCCTTCTGATACACCAACCCCAACAATCTTCATTTAACATCCCTCAAAACATTTCCATCAAAGTCGAATAGCAGAACCCGCAGGGCTGGGTGCTGATCTTTTATCCTCTGTAGCGCTTCATCGATTAAGCTGTTATCAGGGTCTCTCAGCACCATCTCTCTCACCGTCCTGAAACCTGTATCTTTCAGGATCTCAGGGTTTATCCATTTAAGTATGAGGGCAGGAAGGCCGCAGAGGATCAGATCCTCAACTCTCTCCTCAACCTCCCTGATAATATCAAACCTGCTACCTATTACAACAACCTCATGGTCTTTGAGTAGCTCACGTGCAAAGTTTGCACCACGTCTTCCTGTTGTAAGTGCAACCTTTGATGATCTCTCGATCACAAGCTTCACCATCTCTTCAAGGTGTTCATTCCATGGTTCGACAAACCCGGTTGTTCCAAGAATTGAGATTCCACCATAGACCCCATATTCCGTGTTCAGGGTCTCTTTTGCGATTCTCTCACCATCTTCAACCTCGATTGTAACCTCAGCACCCTCTTTATTGACCATAGTGAGTGCCTCACGCACAGCCTGTTCTATCGATGCCATTGGAGCAGCGTTTATCGCAGGCCTTCCATCCTCAAATCGCCCGACTCCTTTTCCCGCTTTTATCACGATACCCTTATCAATTAGCCTTGCAGTTGCCACGATCTCGATCCCATCTGTCACGTCAAACTCGTGATCTCCGGCGTATTTAATGGCTCTTCCAACTCCACTGGCTGATTCAACCGGTAGCTCAACCCTTATTCCTATGGGGGTCATCACAGATACTCTATCAACGCTTTCGCTTATTGATAAGACCGCGGCTTTTGAAGCAGCAGACGCTGTTGTCCCGGTCGTAAATCCACGCCTCAAGACGTTACCATCTGGTAGAAGAAGGAACTTACCACTTTCAATACCAGCTTTTAACACATCACTGGGGATTGAAGACTTCCTGATCCACTCCTCAGGAATCTCTCTTCTTTCAATCGGATCAAACATCTAAGAGCTTGATCTCTCCAGATCTTCATAACTCTTTTGTCACTCGTGGTAAAATTAACTAAATCGAAACTTATATATATCAAAACAATTGTAGGTATGCTACTGAGTTTATATCAAGTAAATTGGAGTTGATAGGATGCACATCTCAGATGGAATACTGAGCACCCAGTGGTGTATTGTGTGGTACGCGGTTGCCCTCGTCTTTATAGCCCTTGGCATCCGCGAGATCAAACGAAGAACAGAGGAGACCCCGTCATACATGCCGCTTCTTGCGCTTATGGGCGCTGCGATCTTTGTGATTGCGGTCTGGCATATCCCGGTTCCTGTTACAGGTTCGTGCTCTCATCCGATCGGAACACCGATGTCAGCGATCATCGTTGGCCCGTTTGCAACCGTTGTTCTGAGTGCGATTGCGCTCATCTTCCATGCGTTTCTTGCACACGGGGGAATCACGACGCTTGGAGCGAACACGGTATCGATGGGGATTGTGGGAACGTTCGCGGGCTATGGAACATACGTTCTTCTTAGAAGGGTCAATCTCTCGGTCTGGATTGCAGCAGGTATGGCAGGATTTATAGGGGATATCCTTTGCTATCTCACAACCGCGATGGAGCTTGCACTCTCGATAAATCCAGGTTCGGTTCTCTATCACTGGGGGCTATACTCGCTTGGATTTGTCCCGACGCAGCTGCCGCTTGCAGTCGCTGAGTTCATATTCACCGCAGCGATCGTGAAGTACATCGCAGATACAAGACCTGATATTATTGCAAAGCTTGGAGGTGCTATAGATGGATAATTTTGTCAGAAATTCC
>LYOS01000003.1:46944-55053 GCA_001766815.1 Candidatus Syntrophoarchaeum caldarius | reverse complement strand
AGGGTTAAGTGTCTCTTTTGCAACCTCCTCACCATTCACAACCTCAATCTCAACTTCAACACCCTGCTCACCGATTGCATCAAGCGCTTCACGTACAGCTCTTCTGATAAACTCCATCGGTATAGGGTTTATCGCAGGCCTTCCATCCTCAAACCTGCCGATGCCCCTTCCGGCCTTTATGGCAATACCCTCATCAGAGAGCCTCGCAGTTGCCATGATCTCAATCCCATCTGTCACGTCAAACTCGTGATCTCCGGCGTATTTAACCGCTCTTCCAACTCCATTTGCCGATTCGACCAGCAGCTCAACCCTGATTCCTATAGGGGTCATCACAGATACTCTATCAACTCTTTTGCTTATTGATAAGACCGCGGCTTTTGAAGCAGCAGATGCTGTCGTTCCTGTGGAAAAACCCCGCCTTAAAACTTTCCCATCCGGGAGAAGGATTAACCTTCCACTTTCAATACCTTCTTTAAGCTCATTTCTGGGGATTGAAGACCTTTTAATCCATTCTTCAGGGATTTCTCGGCCATTGATTGGATCAAACATCTCAAGATAGGTCTATGTTGATATTCATAACCCTTTTGCCGTTCGTATGATCCATGCTACTAAACCAAAACTTATATATATCAAATGACTTAAAGACAAATCGTTGAGTTTATATCAAGTAAATTGGAGTTGATAGGATGCACATCTCAGATGGAATACTGAGTACCCAGTGGTGTATCGTGTGGTACGCGGTTGCCCTCGTCTTTATAGCCCTTGGCATCCGCGAGATTAAACGAAGAACAGAGGAAACCCCGTCATACATGCCGCTTCTTGCGCTTATGGGCGCTGCGATCTTTGTGATTGCGGTCTGGCATATCCCGGTTCCCGTTACAGGTTCGTGCTCTCATCCAATCGGGACACCGATGTCAGCGATTGTCGTTGGCCCGTTTGCAACCGTTGTTCTGAGTGCGATTGCGCTCATCTTCCATGCGTTTCTTGCACACGGGGGGATCACGACCCTTGGAGCGAACACGGTATCGATGGGGATTGTGGGAACGTTCACAGGTTATGGAACATACGTTCTTCTGAGAAGAGCCAATCTCTCGGTCTGGATTGCAGCAGGTATGGCAGGGTTTGTAGGGGATATCCTTTGCTATCTCACAACCGCGATGGAGCTTGCACTCTCGATAAATCCAGGTTCGGTTCTCTATCACTGGGGGCTATACTCGCTTGGATTTGTCCCGACACAGCTGCCGCTTGCAGTCGCTGAGTTCATATTCACCGCAGCGATCGTGAAGTACATCGCAGATACAAGACCTGATATTATTGCAAAGCTTGGAGGTGCTATAGATGGATAATTTTGTCAGAAATTCCCTGATACTTCTTGTGGTCTGCACCGCTGTGATGTGTGTTGCCGCCTATGCGGGATACGCGTCAGGTGCCGGGATGGAGGGGACCGATGGCATTGTTGAGGAGCATGCAGCAAGCACAGGAGGGCTTGAAGCCGTAGATATTGTTCCAAATGTGGGAGCGTTTGGCGATATGGGCGAGTACGTCGGGTTCACACTTGCAGGGATCATCGCAGGGTTTATCTTCGGTTACTTCTGGATCGATATAAAGGAGGGTGGTGGTCAGCGTGCTTGAATGGCTCTCAGGCGATCCCCTGAGTGGAATCGGAACAACGGTTGGCTTCTTCCTTTTTGCGATAATAGGGTATGAGATAAGGAAGCTAAGGAAGAGATGAGGGATTTTTCGGAACTGATAGAGGACCTCGACTTTGAGAGGCTGGTTGTAGATGAGACCGCGCTACACCGACTGGATCCAAGGATAAAGCTTCTTGGAGCCGTTGGACTTATATTTGCAGTCGTCTCGATGGTTCACCCCGGGACCCCACTCTTAATTTTTTTTCTAACACTTATAGTCTCTGTTGCAATCGGAATACCACTGAATACAACGCTTAAAAGGCTTATAGCACCGCTTACAATAGCAATTGTCGTCTTTATCGTTGTCCTCCTCACGTACGGAGGTGAGGAGGTTGTGGCAGAATTTATGGGGGTTCAAATATACAAAAACGGGCTTGACCTCGCTATCCTGATCTTTGCAAGGATAATTGCATCGGTATCCGTCCTCAACTTACTGATCGCAACAACGAGAATCCAGGATGCACTTGCAGCACTCAGATGGTTCAGAGTGCCCGCCATCTTCGTGGATCTTACCGGAATGATGATACGGTACGTCCATCTGCTCTCAAGGGAGGGCGTGAGAATGTACCGGGCACAGCAGACAAGATCCGGGTTCTCAAACCGACTCTCATACGTTACCAAGATGCATAACCTCGGGATGCTCGGTGGCGCACTTCTGCTTCGAGCATTCTCAAGGGGTGAACGCGTCTATCTTGCGATGCTCTCAAGGGGGTATCGGGCAGACTCAAGAATTGTCAGTGGATTTCGCCCAATCTCCCTGAAAGAAACTCTCTTGGGATCGTTCATCATCCTCTCATCGTTTCTTCTGGTTATTCTTGATCGGATGATGGGAGGGATATAGCGTGCACGCGATTGAGGTTTGCAATCTTTCATACTCGTATCCTGATGGGACACAGGCTCTTAAAGAGGTGAACCTGAGTGTGGAAGATGGCAAGAAGACTGCAATCCTTGGACCAAACGGATCAGGCAAATCAACACTCTTCTATCACCTCAACGGCATCTTTCTACCACAGACTGGTAGGGTCATCGTGAAAGGGAGGGAGATCACAAAGAAGAACCTCGACTGGATCAGATCAACCGTTGGACTCGTATTTCAGAACCCTGATGATCAGCTATTTGCACCCACCGTGAAAGATGATGTCTCCTTCGGCCCGTCAAACCTCAGGCTTCCCGGGGAGGAGGTAGAAAAAAGGGTCGGAGAGTCCCTGGAGATCGTAGGAATGACCGGGTTTGAGAGAGTTCCCCCTCACCATCTGAGTACCGGGCAGAAGAAACGTGTTGCGATTGCAGGAATTCTCGCGATGGATCCTGAGATCCTCGTATTTGACGAACCTCTCTCAGGGCTTGACCCCCGGGGTCAGACAGAACTGATTGAGTTGCTTGATGAGTTGAATGCAGAAGGTAAAACTATTGTGGTCTCGACCCATGATGTGGATTTCGCGTCAGCGTGGGCTGATGAGATTTATCTGCTTCAGAGGGGGATGGTGTATGCCCGTGGACATCCTTCTGAGATATTTTCCAATGAAGATGTTGTCAGAGCGACTGATCTCAGGTTTCCGGTGGTTGTAAAGGTACACAAAGAGTTTGAGGCACATGGAATATACGAAAAAGTGGATAGAATTCCGCTATCAATTATCGACCTTGTTGAAAATCTGAACGGATCAGAGAAGAGAGAGAGTGGGAAGATATGGGTTGTAAGAATCCCCGGGATGAAAGAGGGCGGGGCTGATGCTGTAAATCTTGATGAACTCAAGAAGGTTCTGGATCTTGATCCTGATAAGACAGGTGCGATGGGTACAACTGCAAAGGCATGTGCGAAAATGCTCGGGATTGAGTCTGACTTTGAGAGCGATGTGATAGATTCTGCGATATCTGAGGCGATTAGGGGAGGAAATGTCCTTGTGTTTGCCTCAGGTGGGATGAGTGATCTTGTTTCAAGACGGGTGGAGGAGTACAACAGAAAGAGTGGGAAAACTATAAGGTGGGAGAGGTTGATATAGATGGAAGCTCTGACATTCGTAGTTGCGATAGCTACAATCGCAATCCTTCACACAATCGTTCCGGATCACTACCTTCCAATCTCGATGCTCGCTCTTGCAAAGCGCTGGGACCAGAAGAAGATTGTAAAGGCGGTTCTACTGGTTGGATCTGCCCATGTATCAGGGTCAATACTGATCGGGCTTATTGCACTTGTGGTTGGGCTTGAATTCTCAGCGTACATAGCATCCTTTGTAGAAAACCTCGCAGGATACCTTCTGTGTGGGTTTGGAGTACTCTACGCAGTTATGGCTCTGCATGGTCACCACTCTCACAGGCATTATCCTCATCACCATGATGATCATGACCCCCACCATGATGAGACACTCTATTCGCTTGCACTCATCCTCGGGATGATGCCCTGTATTCCTGCAATCCCGATCTTTGTGATCGCATCACTCAAAGGGGCAATGCTCGGTGCGATTACGATGATAACCTTTGCGGTGCTTACGATTCTTACGATGGGGGTCCTCGTCTATCTCACAAACCTTCCTGGAAGAAAGATCCCACCCCAGAATGAGAGAAGAGCAAATATCATTGCAGGAGTTGTGATATTCCTGACAGGTTTGTTCATCCTCATATTCGAGCTTAAAAGGAGGATTATGGATGAACTGCATCAACGGGGGCGATCTCATCGATTCGTTAATACAAATAGTGATCGTAACAACCAGAGTATCAGATGTAATAAAGTAAACTTGTTTTAACTTAAAATATCGAAACATTTATTAACAGGTAAGATTTTTTGATTCTACTAAAGTTAAGAGGTATGGAGTGATGGCATATTGACAGAAATAACGGGTCTTATAGCGACAGGTGTTCTGATCGGCATCGCGATACTGGCGCTTAAGACCGGTATAGGGTGTGGATTTGCAAGCCTCAATCGACGTGAGGTGCTATATCTTGCTTCAAGCTATTTTCTTCTATCAATCGTGATGGCACTCCTCGTCGGGATCATTCCTTCAGATCTAACAGAAGGGATACTTGCCGCTGGTGTTACGATGCACCTTATTATTGCCATCGGTCTCATACTCTTTGGTATCCATACAAAGAAGGAGTGGTTATCCTGTGGATCTGATCATTCGAGAAAGACATTTTTAATACTCTCATTACCATGCCCGGTCTGTGTGACCGCGACCTTTCTCTCATGTGTGATTCTTTCAAACTCACTCGATGTGAGTAACTTCAGGATCGGTTTAGGTCTGGGTACGATCTTCTTCATCGGTGTCACACTCTCATCCTTCTCGATATCCACACTTGCAACCAGGTTTGGAGTTAAAAGCCCCTCTGCACTCGGAACAGCGATGATCATATTTGGTCTTTTCTATCTGATCTCACCGATTATCATCCCTGCGTATATTCAGGCACAATCATTCCCATCGGTTGAAATTCCGTTTAATTTGAAGGAGACCGCAACCTCTTTCTTCATAATTGCTTTTCTTATACTATCCGGCTTCTTCAGCCATAGATTTAATCGTTCAACGGTAAAAGGGGGTCAATAATGGATATATCATCTGGAATAATGGGATTGATGTTTGTAATATCAAATTCACTTCTCTATCCTGTAGTCATCGCGCTTCTCATACTCGTCGCATTCTCATTCGTGATCGTTGGGCAGTTCATATCTGAGTATGCATCAAGAAACAGGGATTTCAGCAGGCTCAAGTCTGGAGTGAAGCTTGCAAAGGAGAATATCGAGCTTAAAAACTTCAAAGAAGCTTCAAGCGTACTCAGGAGTTCAGGCTCAAACTTCCTCCTTGAGAGCTTCATAACAGATCTTACACGCTCTATCGATGCTGCGAACTTTTCGATCGAGGCGGAGAAGCTTTTACAGGACTATGAGCTAAGGATTGCCCGTGAACTTGAGATACCAAGACTCATCTCAAGGATTGCACCGATGCTTGGACTCATGGGAACACTGATACCGATGGGGCCTGCCCTCATGGGCTTATCCTCTGGCAATATCGAGGCGCTGGCATCAAACCTTGCGATCGCATTTGCAACCACGGTTCTCGGTATTTTAACAGGAGGAATCGCTTACGCAGTTCTTATTGTCAAGAAGCGATGGTACACACAGGATTTAAGCGATATGGAGTATGTTGTGGAGGTATTGAAGTGAGACAAAGGAGGCTGGAGTCAATTTTTGAAGATGAAGATGATCCACTGGCAAGTGTTGCAAACCTCTTTGATGTTGCGATGGTCTTTGCTGTAGCGCTTTTAGTTGCACTCGTACTCTCATACAACATACCTGAGCTTCTTGATCCTGATGCATCTGTCACGATCGTCAAGAACCCAGGTGAGCCTGATATGCAGGTGATAATCAAGGATCATGACGTGATAAAGGTCCTGAACGCAACAGAGAAAATCGCGGGCGGACAGGGCAGAAAGCTTGGAACTGCTTATAGACTTGATACTGGAGAGGTGATATACATCCCAGAAAATGGTACATCAAAAGGTTGATCAACCGTCTGTGATGCCCCAACTTCGCTTGCAGGCAGAGGGGGCATCACGGTTGAACATACCCGAGGTGATCAGATATGCATGATGGAATTGGAAGAAATCGTATAAAAAGGGTGCGTTCGATCGCACCACTGGTATTGCTCTTGTTGATGGTACAGTTGTTTGTGCCGTTGGTGACATTTGCACAGGTACAGACGGATGAACAGGATAATAGAATCGTCTTTGTTCTTGGAACAGATGAGAATTTAGCCTCGCTTGTGAACGCAGCGGTGAATGCTACGGTAAATATCAGCATATATAATGCAACAGAGGCAAAAGCAGCGAATTTCAGCAATGAAAGCGTTCTGTTTCTGGCTTCTCTCGATAATGAAACCGTTACAAGCATAAATCAAACACTAAGCCAGAGTGCGTATGTTTTTGCATACAACTTAAGCTCCAACGTAAGCATCGGAAATGTGGATGATGTGAACATCACGAAGTACTGGGTCTGGGGCGGTGATGAGAACATAAGGAATCTCATTACCTACATGGATAACAGGTTCTATGGCAACAGCACAGCGATGGATCCACCTGAGCCGCCTGCAGGAAGAGCAAAGGTGGCTTTTGTTGTATCTGAGGTCTCATCATACGCTGCATGGCTTGAGAATACTTTGGATGATGTTTACATCACGCGAAATCTCAACGTATCTCTCTGTACATACACGCACGATGATCCAGAGAGCTATCAGGGTCTGAACCTGAGCGATCAGGATGTCATCTTCCTCTGGATGATCGGTTACCCGGTACAGGATGCACTCAAGGATACGGTGCTTGAGGCAAAGGCTAAGGGTGCTGATGTGATTACGACCAGCTTCACTGACGTCTATGGTATGTCTTCTGTAAACCTTTCATCCCCTGAATTTGCCGATATTGCCACATACTGGGCAAACGGTGGGAATGATAACATGAGGGGATTACTCGTATTTTTGGGTGTGAAACTCTGCGATATCCCGGTAAGCGATTTTGGGGTTGATGAAATCCCATCACCTGTTGTGATACCGCAGTTCGGAATATATCACCCGGATGCAAAGGCAGAGGCTGAGGGAATCCAGGGACTCGGAATTTTCTCCTCGATAGATGATTATCTCACATGGTATGAGAGCACAGGGAGATATAACGAGAGTGCACCCACGATAGGCATCCACTATTACTATGTCTCAGGGAAGTACGGTTCATACGAGACACTCGATCCACTCATAAGAAAGATAGAGGATAAGGGCGCGAATGTGATATTTGGAAGTTTCAGCTACAAGGACCCGGATACCACGGAACATTTCTTCAGAGATGGCAAGCCACTGGTTGACTCACTTATCGTCATCAACTCATTCAGGCTGTGGCACCATCATGAAGACGAGGGGATCGGTTACCTCCAGCAGCTGAACGTCACCCCGATCAAGGGAATCATGAGCGTCTACATGAATGAGAGTAAATGGAATGAGAGCAACGGGTTATCACCATCAGAGGTTGCATGGCAGATCGCTCTTCCGGAACTGGATGGTGAGACCGAGTTCATACTCTTTTCAGGCAAGGAGAAGGATCCGGTGAGTGGTGAGCTCTACTACAGGCCGTTCGATCACCAGCTTGAGTGGATAACCGAACGGGCAATGTCATGGGCAGAGCTTCACAGAAAGGAGAACTCGGATAAGAAAGTTGCGATAATCTACTACAACCACGGTGGAGGAAAGGATAACCTCGGTGCAAGCTACCTCGATATCGTCCCGAGCCTCACAGACCTCCTTGATGCGATGAAGGCAGAGGGGTATGATGTGGAAGGAGAGGTGCCTGATGAGAAGGAGCTTCTCGATCTCATGCTCCATCAGGGAAGAAACGTCGGTACATGGGCACCGGATGAGCTTGAGCGTATGGTTGAGAGTGGAACCGTTAT
>LYOS01000003.1:0-44987 GCA_001766815.1 Candidatus Syntrophoarchaeum caldarius | reverse complement strand
GGAATCAACCACAATCACCACCACGAGCCAGGAGACGGTCATTTATCATAGTGGTGGAAGCGGGAACTGGCAGACACCCACACCTGCACCCAGATCAGGCGGTGGGAATGAGACCGAGGAGGCAGGTGTTGGAACAGTCGAGGAGATTGTCCCGGAGAAGGCAGAATCACAGAACGAGCCGCTTGAGGGTACGGTGATGGAGGAGACGACGGTCGAGACCCCGGTGCCGGTATCCGGTGTTCCATGGATCGCGGTGCTCATCGTGATCGCGATACTTGGGCTTGTGTTTGTGGGATTCTTTTTGAGGCGGAGGTAAAACTCCGTTCTTTTTCTTTTTTTTTTTGTTAAAGACAGAAGAAAAGCTTAATAAAACTCAATATGATTTTGTTTTACGTGATATGAGAGCGAGGATCGTTATTGGGGGAGTGCAGAGTGGAGTTGGAAAGACCACGATAACACTTGGGATCATCGCGGCATTGAGGAAGATGGGTTATGATGTCAGACCATTCAAGGTTGGGCCAGATTTTATCGACCCCTCTCATCAGAGTGTTATCGCCGGAAACCCATCCCATAACCTCGATTCTTTCATGATGACCCCTGAGCAGATACGATCCTCCTTCCTTAAAAATACTTCAGATGAATCTATCGCTGTGATAGAGGGCGTTATGGGGTTTTTTGATGGCATGAGCGGGAAGAATGAAGAACGGGGCAGCACAGCACACGTCTCAAAGATATTGAAAGCTCCTGCAATCCTTGTAGCGGGAGTCGGTCCAATTGCACGAAGCATTGGCGCTGTCGCACTTGGATACAGGGATTTTGATCCTGATGTGAATCTGCAGGGCATCATATTCAACCCTGTGGGGAGTGAAAAGTATAAAAAAATACTGGAAGACGGGATAGATGGGATCCTGCCCTGCCTTGGTCATTTCCCGAAGGATGAACATCTGATGATCAAAGAGCGTCATCTCGGGCTCAAGATGGCACATGAGACCACGTATGACTTCGACCACCTCGCAGAGGTTACGCTTGAGAACATCGACCTTGATCGTCTGGTCAAGATCGCAGAAGACGCAGGTGAGATTGAAGGAGAGATCACCGAGTTTGATCCGATCTTCAAAGGGTGCAGAGTTGCTGTAGCAAGAGATGAGGCGTTCTGCTTCTACTATCCTGAGAATATCGAGATCATGCAGGAACTTGGCGTGGAGGTCGTGGAGTTCAGTCCATTGAGGGATTCACTACCTGATGTAGATGGTATCTACTTTGGCGGTGGATACCCTGAGCTTTATGCCGAGGAGCTTGAGCAGAATGAGGGGATAAGGGAGGAGATAAAGAGGAGGGTTGAGGAGGGGATGCCACTTTATGCTGAATGTGGCGGGATGATGTACACGCTGAGAAAGGTTAATGGGTATGAGATGCTCGGGATATTTGATGCCGATGCTGAGCTCACAGAGAGACTCCAGGCTGTAGGATATGTCATCGCCGAGTCTTTGAGTGATACCGTGGTATCAAGGAAGGGTGAGGTGCTGAAGGGGCATGAGTTTCACTATTCGGTGGTTCATCCGGGTGATGTGAGGTTTGCATACAGGATGATCCGGGGGAAAGGGATTGTAGATGGTATGGATGGGATGGTGTATAAGAATGTGCTTGCATCCTATACGCATATCCATGCTGTGAGCCATCCTGAGGCGTTTGTAAACTTTTTGAGTTTATGTCATGAAAATCCAAAATAAAAAGGAGGAAAAGGGGCTTATCGCCACTTTCCAAGATATGTCGCGATGGCAAGCGCCACAATACCGAACGCAATCTCAAACCCAGGCGTAGATGTCTCTTCTGGTGTTGCGGTTGCTGGAACTTCTGTTTCTGTTTCAGCAGGCATGGTACTGATCCCATAGATCCTATCGATCGTCTCCTGGGGTATGAACGAACCTCCCTGTCCGAGTATTTCACCTTCACAACCCTCACAGAGTACTTCCTTGTTCTCGTGACAGAAGGCACAATCCTTTGCTTCAGCTGTTACTGTATGTGCGAACCATTCACCATAGCCTGTATGTGTTGCATTAGATTCATTCATAGCCGTCATTTTAACGAATGTTGTTACTTTGCCATCAGCGGCAACGCCAAGATAGAACTGTGTGCTATCAAACGTGGTGCCTTTCCTGGTATCCAGATGACAGTTCTCACACGTCACCATCCATCCCGAATGGCATGCAATACAGTCAAGCTTTCCTTCGTGCCTGCTGTGCGCTTCAATATTGGAATCGTACTGCGTCACGGGCATGTCCTTGACGGTCTTTCCTGGACTTACGTGACAATCTTCACACGTCGTCGTGACTGCTTCAAGCTGACTCGTGTACACGTTCCCATCACCGTGTAATTCCGTGGCTGTATGACAATCTATACAGATAAGCCCTTTCTCATAGTGAATGTCTGCATGAGGGCCTTTGCTCTTGTGTAGCGGCATATCACCGATAAACGTCGCGGTTTGCTTCTTGAAATGACACTGATCGCAGGTATCGATCGTTATCTCTGCATTATGTCCACCTTCATGACACTTCTCGCAGGTTGTGGCGTGACACTTGGAACAGTTCCACTCTGCATAATATTCGTCCATATCGATACCAAAATGCTTTGCTGCGTATTTCTCACACTCTCCCTTCATCCCTGCACCCGTATAGTGGAGTGATGTTGTAAAGTTTGCTGCAATCTCTGGATGACAGCCTTCACACCCACCAAAGTCTTGGGTTTCGTCCGCCATAACCGAATTCACAGCCCAAATTGAGAATATTACAGCCATAAATATGACTGACATCTTTCCGATCTTTATCATTTTATTTCACCTCCCTGTATATTTGTTCTCTTTTCACCTCTAATTGATACCTTACGCGTAGAATCAGAGGCATACTTTGATAGTATCATGTATGGGTATTATTTAATGTAACTATTATATAAATTTATTGATTTTTAAGTATAAATAAGCTATGGAAAATCTTGAGATAGTATCAAAGATAAATTTTATATAACGCAAGAACATACACTTACTGTGTAAAAAGACGGAGTGAGATCTTTTGAAGTTGCAAAATCCGTTCAAAGATCAGTATACGGTGATAACGTTCATCTATGGCATACTTGTTGCGATAATCACTGGCAT
The DNA here is from genome assembly GCA_001766815.1 of Candidatus Syntrophoarchaeum caldarius. Lineage (NCBI taxonomy): Archaea > Methanobacteriati > Halobacteriota > Candidatus Syntropharchaeia > Candidatus Syntropharchaeales > Candidatus Syntropharchaeum > Candidatus Syntropharchaeum caldarium. The sequence continues at coordinate 41,839 of LYOS01000003.1, read as the reverse complement.
TGCGTTTTATATACGCTGTCTCCCAAAAGCAGATGTTTTTGGCGGTAGTTTTGTCAAGTTTGGCGGGAATGATCCATGGTATAATATGCGGATCGTTGAAAATACGCTTACACACTTTCCACACCGCATCAACTTTGATGCCTATACATATTTTCCACATGGTCAATATCATCCGTTTGCCTTCCTTTTTGATCAGATACTTGCATTCATCATATGGGTGGCAGGGCTTGGCTCACCATCACATGAACTCATGGAGCTTATAGGTGCCTATTATCCTGCCGTGCTTGGTGCACTCACCGTTATACCGGTCTATATCATCGGAAAGGAGATATACAACAGGAATGTTGGCATCCTGTCAGCCGCACTCATCGCTGTTCTGCCAGGGCAGTTTCTCTCACGTTCACTTCTCGGATTTACAGATCACCACGTGATGGAGACGCTTTTTGCAACATGGGTGATTGCGTTCTTTGTGATCGCTGTAAAGTCTGCACAGGATCGCGTAACAATGGATCACATCCTGAATAAGGACCTTAATCATCTCAAAAAGCCGATCTTCTACTCAATTCTTACAGGGATCATGCTCGGCTCATATATACTTGCATGGAAGGGTGGTGTGCTCTCGGTCCTTGTGATTCTCGTCTATCTGCTGCTTCAGGCAGTAATTGATCATATGAAGGGAAAGGATCTTGCATGGCTTCTTTTAATCTCAATTCCTGCATTTGTGATTGCAATTTTGATGATCCTGCCATACCTGGCCCCATCAACGATCGATATAAGAACCGTTGCAGCGCTTGCGGCATCGATTCTCGGGGTGGCAATTTTTGCTGGAATCTCACATCTATTGAGAGTGAAAGAAATTGAACGGGCTGCATATCCTTTTGTACTCATCGTCCTTGCAGGAACTGGTCTTTTTGCTTTCAGTATCATCGCACCTGATCTATATCACTCGATGATGGCGATGTTCAATGTCTTCTCACCCAAAGCAGGTTCACTCACGGTTGCCGAGATCCATCCAATGACTGTAATCCATCCGGACCCGCTCAATCGTCCTGATTATGTAAATATTGGGGGCTGCGAAGCATGGGTCTGGTTTACAACACCATTCTTCATCGCGTTCATTGCGTATGCTTGGATTGTATACAACCTCCTTTTTAAAGGTGGAAAAGGAGAGGAACTGCTCTTGATCACGTGGAGTGCTCTGATGCTCTATGCATCGTTTGGTCAGAACAGGTTTGCCGCATACTACGCTGTGAACGTCGCACTTTTGACGGGGTTTCTTGCATGGAAGTTCATCGAGTTCGGGGCCCCATCGACTGTGCATGAACCTGTAAAAGCAGATGCAAAGAAGCGGCATGAGCCTAAAGCGCATAAGTACTCGTTCCTGAAGAAATACATCAATCTCGATCTTGTTCTTATATTCATAATCATCTTTGTCGTTATCTTCTACCCACCGATCTTCACGCCCAGAACAGGTGCACTTGATAGCGCCAGATATACAGGTGGTCCACAGACAGACTGGTACGAATCTCTCACATGGATGCGTGAAAATACACCCGACTTCGCAACCGATAGTTTTAATTATTACACGCTCTATCCGGATATCCCGCGGGGAGAGGACTATCCATATCCATCGAATGCGTATGGTGTCATGTCATGGTGGGATTACGGGCACTGGATCACGAGAATCGCCCACAGGATCCCGATCGCAAACCCCTTCCAGGCCGGGATCGGGGGTCCACATCAGGGAGATAGACCTGGAGCATGTGTCTTCTTCATCACAAGAAACGAAACAGTAGCAAACGAGGTGATGGATGCACTCGGTGGGAGGTATGTGATCTCTGACTTCATGATGGCAGATGCGTGGAATGCGGTCTACAACAAATTCGGAGCGATGACGGTCTGGGCAGGTGATACTGATGGCTATTATGGCAGAATATTAAACGAAAAGGGACAATATGAGACCGTGCTCACAGAGAAGTACTACTCAACGATGGAAGCACGATTACACATCCTGGATGGAACGTGGATTGAGAGGATTGAGCCGCTCAAGAACTATCGATTGATCCATGAGTCAAAGAGCATGATGCCGATAACGATAGGTGACGACCCCATCAGGTTTGTCAAGATCTTTGAGTACGTTAAGGGCGCAGACCTTGTTGTAACTCCTTCTCCTGGCTTGAATGAGACATTTGCCACCGTCACGGTTGAGGTCTTAACGAACCAGGGCAGAACCTTCAACTACACACAACCCGCAACGCTTGCTGACGATGGTAAGTTTCATTTCACACTTCCATACTCGACCGAAGGACCGATTGAGGGCGAGACTCAGTTCGATACCGCGCCAACAGGTCCGTACACAATTGAGGTCGGGAATGTAACACGTGAGGTCAGGGTTACAGAGCGGGACGTGCTCGATGGTGGTCTGATTGAGGTAAATATGTAAAGAGCACATCTATAATCACCAACTTTTTATAATATCTCAACGGATGTATATCACTGGACAAAGGGGGGGAAAATGGCAGCGACAGATAGGACATTCAAGACCGCGGTAAAGAATAATCCACATCTTGGGGAATACCTGAAGCGCTGGAAGGCGAATAAGAAGAAATTACCAGAATTTATGGTTCAGGTTGGCAGAGATATCTCAAAAGAGGCACTCAACATCATCTATCCGGTCGGCGATCCTATATTCATCCACGTTTATCTGGATGATACAGAAGGAGTGATAAAATATCACGCAATCGAACCTGTTCTAAATGATGTCGAAAAAACAAAATATGATAAAGTCCTTGAGATCGTTCTTGAAAAGGCTCCTTATGAACCCGTCCCTGAGAAAGAGGAGGAATTGCGAGAGGTAATAAATAAACTCTTACGTGAGTCCGTGATAGTAACGGAGGAAGCGGAAGAAGAAACAGATGAGAAGAAGCGGAAGTTCAATTTCGTTAAACAAAAGAAGGTCAAGATGACCGGGCTTGAATACGATCATATCAGGTACTTCATCGAGCGTGATATCATCGGGAGCGGGGTCATAGAGCCGTTGATTCGTGATCCATATATCGAAGATATACATTCGATCGGTACAGGGTATATCCATATCATCCACAAGATCTTCGATATGACCCGAACAAATGTCAGATTCAAAGACGACTTCGAGCTTACAAGATTTCTGCGCGGGATGTGCGAGCGGATTGGGCGACCCGTATCAGAGGCACATCCGATCGTTGACGGTGCGCTTCCCGATGGTTCAAGACTGAACGCGATATACTCGAACGATGTGAGCAGGCGCGGTTCAAGCTTCACGATCAGAAAGTTCTCTTCAACACCTATAAGTATCGTTCAGCTCGTTGGGTGGGGTACGCTGAGTGCAGAGGCTGCAGGCTATCTATGGCTCTGTCTTGAGAACGGTATGAGTATATTTGTCTGCGGTGAGACTGCATCGGGTAAAACAACCGCACTGAACGCAATGCTTCCGTTTATCCTGCCCCAATCAAAGATATTCACAGCAGAGGATACAGCAGAGGTACTTCCACCGCATGAGATCTGGCAGCAGTTGATAACCCGTGATGAGGGACCTGAAGACTCACGGGTAACCCTCTTCGATCTCCTGAAAGCAGCTTTGAGGTCAAGACCCAACTACATCATCGTGGGCGAGATTCGGGGTGCAGAAGGCGCTGTCGCATTCCAGGCAATGCAGACAGGACATCCAGTGCTCGCCACATTCCATGCCTCATCTGTGGGAAAGATGATCCAGCGTTTCACAGGCGATCCAATCAACGTCCCGATCACGTTCATCGATAATCTTAACATTGCTCTCATCCAGCAGGCGGTTTACCGAAAGGGAAAGTTTCTGAGAAGGTGCACATCCATCGATGAGATCGAGGGGTATTATGCAGACGCAGGTGGAGTTGTAACAAGGGCGGTATTCCAGTGGGATCCGGGAATGGACAGACACTTTTTCAGGGGAATGAATAACTCATACATTCTTGAACAGAAAATCGCAGAAACGCTCGGTTACGAGGATAAGCGTAAGATATATGAAGATATGATGTATCGGGCAAGGATAATCGAACGAATGCTCGAACTTGGTATAACAGATTATTATCAGGTGAACCAGATCTTTGTTGACTTCTACCGCAAAGGTCCAGAATCGCTTCCATTCTCGGTCTGACAAAAGGTGGTGGTGCATGCCAAGCACGATGGATTGTTTTGATATGCCAGTGGATCGGTATGTCAAGCGATTTGCTGCGCCCATCATCCTGATGAGCTTCACATTTGCGGCTGTTATGCTCCTGCTTTTTCCTGATGTATTTGGTGAAGGTATATTCAGGTTGGTCATCTATTTAATCCCGCTCTTTGGTACCCTCCTTACCGTTGCCTATCCAAAGATGATGGTTGATAAGAAGCGGGCAGACATCAACAACAACATGCACTACTTCATAACTCACATGGGCGTTTTAGCAACCTCTGATCTCACACTGACCGGTATATTTGAGCTTCTTCGCAAGAAAAAAGAGGAATACGGGGCGCTTGCAGACGAGATCAGTAAGATCTTCCTGATGGTCGATACATGGCATTTAAGCATGTCAGAGGCGTGCAGGTTTGTCGGCAGAAGAACTCCTTCACTTCTTCTCTCAGACTTTCTCGATCGATTGGCACACGCGATGGATGCAGGTGAAGCAATGGATGTTTTCCTGACGAGTGAGCAGGAGGTTGTGATGAAGCAGTATGACGTTGTATACAGAGGACAGCTCTACCAGATCGAGCTGATGAAAGAGATGTACCTCTCGATGGTGATGGCGCTGATATTTATGGCGTCATTCGCGATCATAATGCCTCTTATAACCGGTGTCGATCCGGCACAGATGATGATGATGACGGTCTTCATGTTCATATTCATGGAAACGGTTCTGGTCTTCTTTGTCAATACAAAGACCCCTCATGAGAAACTCTGGCACACGGTCAATCTGGAGACAGAGAGGGAGCAAAAGATAAAGCGAACAATTCCTGTCGCAATCACAGGATGCCTTGTAATGCTGATTTTAATTCTTCTCCTGCAACTTGATCTTCCACTACAGCTCAAGGCTGCGATTGTCTTCACGCCGCTCATACTCATAGGTCATGTAATCAAAAAGGCAGAGGCGGATATAAAGCGGAGGGATGATAACTTTGCATCCTTCATCCGTTCACTGGGTGCGTCTGCTGCTGCAAGAGGGGGGATCGTGGATGTTGCGCTCAAAGATCTGAGGGCACATGATTTTGGGGCATTAACTCAGGACGTCAACAACCTCTATCAGCGGCTGGCGATTCGTGTCAACAAGATGCGCTCATGGTATCACTTTGCAGCAGAGACCGGAAGCAGCCTGATTCAGCGTTTCTCTGATATGTTCATCGAGTCGATCGATGTGGGTGGCAAGGCAGATTCCGCAGGTAATATCATCTCAAATAACTTCATACATATTATGGGGTTGAGGACACAGCGATACCAGACAGGAAGCAGTCTTGTGGGTGTGATGTACGGTCTCACGGCGGGTGTTGCGGTCACACTCTATCTTTCGCTTGGAATCGTTGGGACGATGCAGGACCTATTCTCATCAACATCACTTCCTCAGGAGGTTGTTGGCGGCATGCTCCAGGAGACGCTTGATCCCACGATACTGAATGTTCTCCTCCTGGTGATTCTCGTAGGACATTCATTCGCATCTGCTATCATGATCAAACTTGTTGAAGGGGGGAGCCTCAAAGGTGCAACACTGCACTTTGTTATAATGATGTGGATCGGTGCGATGAGTTCGGTTCTCACGCTGAAAGGTACAGCATCGATGATAGGTGGATTTGGGGCCATGGAGGGGATAACCTGATCACAAAGGCGGATGGACGTGTGATCGCAGAAAACGTTGAGTGTGCAGACAGTTACCTCAGAAAGGTGAGAGGGTTGATGTTAAGGCGTACGTTCAAGGATACGGCACTCGTTTTTCCGTTTAAAAAGGAAACAGTTGTCAGGATCCACATGTTATTCGTTTTCTTTCCGATCGATCTGCTATTTCTGAATAAATCACTCCAAATCCTGGATCTCGCAACCCTGAAACCCTTTATCGGATACAGATCATCGAAGGTACCGGTCTCGTTTGTAATTGAACTACCAGCAGGGACGATCAGAGAGGCTGGACTTGAAAGGGGAACTAATATTGAATTCAGGTCTTAGATCCCGATCCGCTGCATCACAACATAGAAGAGGAGCATCATAAGAAAAACGTTCACAACCAGCGATATCAATAACAATATATAAAGTACCGGGTCTTTGAAAGAAAAGACATCACTCCATGTTGTTTTCTCAAGCTCCTCCCATGTCTTGAACCATTTTTTAAGCCTGATCGAACGTGTTGGGGAAGAAACCTGTATCTTCTCACCGACCCTGAATATTGCATTCATCGTTGCCTGGATTGCATTCTCGGTTTCAGGCGTTGTAGCTCCTTCTACAAGCAGATACAGACTTGTACATCCTTTCTCTGGTATCCTGTTATTGAGATTTCTGAGCACCTTGACGAGTCGATCCGGCGAGTCATAGCTCAGGGCAGCATTCAGATCATCAAAGGCAACAACCACCCTACCGATCTTCTTGATCACATAGTCTATTGTGAGAAAGATGCAGTTGTAGTCAGTTGGTGTGTTGCAGTAGATCACCTGTGGATCATCTTTTGGAAGCCCTATCATTGAGCTTATCATATCGATGCACCAGAAGTTCTCAGGGATCGGGATCTCGTAGGATTCAAATCGTTCTCTCACCTTAGTTGGGGTGGCATTGTAACAGACCCATAGAATTCCATCGATCTCATCGCTCATCTCATAAATATCATACGCAAGCCTGTAAAAATAGCGCTCAACCCTCGCTGAGCGCAGACCGATGACGAGTGTACTGCCATCTTTGAGAAAACCCTCTACAACTTCCTTGCGCTCTTTATCCCGATCAGCAAATATCATGTAATCAAAATCCCCTCTATCATTCACTGAATATCACACTGTACTTTGAATGAACTCGTATCCCCTTCTCGGTAACTTCGTACTGGCGAATCTCCTTTGAATGTTGAATCCATCGCATCTTGCTGATCTGGACGACATGAATGAGTTCACTCAGATCCTTTGACTGTAACCGCCTCAGGAGGATCACGCCATCGGTGACATAATCAGCAATCCCGTATCTTGTTCCATTACCGTCCACAGCTGCCTCAGCCGTTAAAATTCCTGTCGCTCCACTCTCTTTTATTGCCTCATACAGGTTGAGAACTCTCCCCCTGCGTTCTATATCTGTCTGGCAGAGATCGTTGAACTCGGTTATCGAGTCGATTACGATGATCTCGGCATTCGATCGCTTGACCACATGCGGAAGCTTCTCAAGAAAGTCTGACGTGAGATTGACAACCTCGATCAGTCTCGGTTTCATCAATGTAAGGGCTCCAGAATCGAGGAAACGATCAAATTCCCACCCAAACGATCTTGTGTTTGCCAGCAACGCCTCTGGATCTTCGCCTGCACTGATATAAAGACAGTTCTTACCTTTTAACAGGTTTGCATGAACAAATTGCAGAGATGCGATCGTTTTTCCAGCACCAGCAGGTCCGGCAATGACTGCAACATGGTTTACAGGAATCCCCCCGTACAGCATATCGTCCAATCCATCTATCCCGGTTGTAAGCCGATCCATATATACCCCTCATTCTCGTTTTTTTATCGCAAGCTCATAGTTTTTCACGTTCTTCTCAAAGCGTCTAACCGCAACACCATAAGCCAAGATTATCGAAAGCTTTGATGCAAGATCCATCCCAACAAAGTCTTCTTCAATCTCCTTCAGAAGACTGGAAGGGATCTGCACCTCTATGGTGACTTTTTCCTCCCCATTATCCTTCTTTATATCGTCAATGACCTTCTCAATCCCAATCTCTTTCAGGACTGTGCGGTGGATGATAAGGACAAACCCCTCAATTAATTCTTTTGTTGACTCCCTATCAAAGATCTCCATCACATAATTATCGATGCGAGTTTATATAACATTAACCGCAGATGCGATTTACCATGGACTACCGTGCCGCTTTTGCGATACGCTCTTTCTCCTCTTTTTTCGCGATCGAGAATGCTCGTACGTCATAGTTTGCCGCTGCGATGATCTCTGTGGCAAGACACTCACTTATCGATCGCTTGCTCTTGAACGCCGACCGTTTGGCACCTTTTGCGATATTCATAAGTGCCTGATCAACCCGTCTCAGCGGCGATGTGTCAACAGACTTGGGGACTGAGATACCACCAAACTTCAGCCTCACGATCTCCTCTCTCGGTCCTGCATTCTCGATTGCTGTGATAAAAACCTGAAGTGGGTTCTTATTTGTTCGTTCAGCGATGATCTCAAATGCTTCTTTCACGATATTATAAGCTTTCTGCTTCTTGCCTGTGTTATGTTCACCCCTCATTATCTTGTTTATGAGTCGCTCAACGATTGGCATCTTTATCTTGTCAAACCGCTTCTTTGCGCCAGTGGAGTATGGAACGATGAAACCCTCAAGTCCAATGCATCGATCAATTCCAAGATCTTTGAATTCAAGACCTTCACAACTCCACTTGCCAAATACAAGAAAATGACTTCCGAAGCTCTCTTCTGCCATGATACCTACCTCACAGGTTTCTCACGTTTTCCAAGAACCATCTCTCGAAGCGACATGTTATTGACCTCAACAACCTTGTAGCGAACGCCAGGGATATCACCGTACGCGCCACCCATTCTGCCGCCGATACCCTCGAGCGTGACCTCGTCGTGCTCATCTATGAAACTGATGGCACCATCGCCTGGACAGAATGCAGAAATCTGCTTACCATTCTTTATAAGCTGAACCCTGACTGCCTTTCGTATCGCAGAGTTTGGTTGCTTTGCCTCAATCCCAATCTTCTCAAGTACAATACCACGTGCCCTGGGAGCACCCTCTAACGGATCTACCTTCTTCTTCAGATTGAGCGCGTGAGTCATATATTTTCTATCGCTCCATCTGAACTTTTTTCTATCTTTGCGCAATTTTCTAACTGCATACATTCCTTTTCCCATCAAATCACCAGTATATCATCGATATTATGATGTCTGCTCGCCAGCAGTTTGGCTTTCTGGATGTTTCTACCATTTTTTCCTATCAGAAGACCCTTGTCTTTCTTCAAAACCTCGACATATGCGAGCTGTTTCTTTTTTTTCTCAACAATTTTGACACTCTTTATAGGTACTGGCTGGAAACTGTTACAGATGAACTCACACACATCATCCGAATATTCCACAACCTCGATCTTTTTGTCTATCATATCCCTGACCCTATTTATATTCTCTCCTCCTTTACCAATGGCAAGCCCCATCTCGCCCTGTTTGATGACAAATATCAGCCGATCATTTTCACTATCAACGACACAATCACGCACCACTGCACCAGTTGAACTCTCAAAGAGTGCAATATATCGCATACAATCTGTATCCAGTGTCACTGTCAAACTACAATCCCTCACTGGTTTTTATACAAGCCCGGAATCACCTGGCTCTATGACTGCAAGCACTGAGACAGGAAATGGTTTACCACACGCAGGGCCAAGTTCTGTATTCAATCCTTTGTACTCCTGTATGGGTACTCCCTCTATCTTATCTCTCACTGAATCTGGACAGTTTGCTGAGACGACCACGACCTTTGCACGTCCATTTCTGATCGATTTAAGCGTCTGTTTTGTACCCAGTACTACCTTCCCCGTTCTCATAGCAATCTTTAGTGCTCGATCCATATCCATTTCAATCCACCACCTTGCCATACGGCTTTGCTACCAGTTCTACATCCCCAGTTCCAAGTTTTATCGGTTGTCCAACGATGACGTTCTCGGTTACGCCGTTTAACTCATCCACGTACCCATACAGTGATGCATCCAGCAGGTTATTAACCGTAACCTCAAATGCCGCCCTTGAAAGGACAGAAGCTTTCTCGCCGGCGATACCATGCCGCCCGATCTGTTTGACCTCTCCATCGACCGTCATCATATCAGCCACGAGCATCAGGTGCCTGATATCTACATTGAGACCCTGTTCACCCAGTGTATTGACCATCTCTGTGATGATTGCATTCCTCGCAGCTTCTATACCAAGTACTTCTTCGATCTCTTTTATATTATTCGTTATTGTTCGGGTATTGTCCACACCCTCAATCTCCATCACCTCTTTCAATGCCGAACCTTCGGTATAGAGTGTGTACTCACCCTCCTCATATCTGATCACAACCCTTGTTATACCTTTTATCCCTGTGATCAGGATTCCGCTTGATGGATTTCTTGACGTCAGCTGTTTTCGAAGCTCAAGGAGAGCACGATATGAATACTCCTCTGGACGGATAATTATTGATTTGCCATCCTCACCAAGCTCAATGTCTGCTTTGAACTTTCGATTATTCTCTAAAATTGAAATAAACTCTTCGATCCCAATTTCACGCTTTGCCAGCGCGCCCTCATCAACCTCTATCCGTATCTGCATCTCATCGGGGAGTGTTATGATATCACCAAGATGCGAGGGGTATGTCGCCTCGATCAGCGATGCGAGTCTGTGCGCCTGCTGTTTATCCTGCCTGTAGGTTTCATCGAGTTTTATCACCATCATTGGCGTGGATGGCGTCTTTCGTGCATCAACAATCTCGATGATACGGGGAAGTCCGAGCGTGATATATATCTCGGCAACTCCTGCGTAGTGAAATGTCCGCATCGTCATCTGCGTACCGGGTTCGCCAATTGACTGCGCTGCGACAACCCCCACCGCCTCGCATGGATCCACCTTGATCCGCTCATACTCAGCCTGGGTTCGATTCAGGATCTCTGTGACCTGTGCATCAGGGAGATCAAGTTCCCGTAATCGTCTTATAAGTTCATTTTTGACACTGTAAGGCAGGTCCAGCTTTTCAACCCTTTCCTCGAGCGAAAGTGCAGCAGGAGATTTTTTTCTCGGTTTTGAACCCACGAGCGTGAGAACCTCTTTTGCCTCCTCCTCTGATAGCGAGGTTTTCTCCTGCAACTGAATAACGGTTAAATCTTTAAGATCACCAAGTTTCAGACCTGCATCAGCCACCTTCTCTGCAAGTTCTTCTGATAACCCGCGCTTAACAAGCGCTCTGATTGTATCGTGTCTCGCCATTTACTCCCCCACTCCGGTGACAAGCTCTATTATCCGATCGATATTGACCGACTTTCCATAATCACCACGCGATGGATCAACGCCATCTTCTCCATACTCAAACTGGACTATCATACCCCGTGTCTCTCTGACAGTTCTGTCGTACTTTACCTCTATATCCTGTAGTGCGTTTATGAGTCTACGCTGGAAGTAACCAGACTGAGATGTCCTCACTGCAGTATCGACCAGCCCCTCTCTCCCACCAATCGCATGGAAGAAAAATTCAGTTGGGCTTAATCCCTCTTTGTAAGAGGACTTGACGAATCCGTGTGCTGCTGCACCGAGATCTCCCCGTCTAAAATGAGGGAGCGTTCTCTTATCAAATCCTCGCGTGATCCGTGCACCTCGTACTGACTGTTGACCAACGCATCCAGCCATCTGTGTCAGATTCATCATCGAGCCCCTTGCACCAGAAACTGCCATTGCTACCGCGGTGTTATCCATACCAAGATACTTCCCTGCGATCTCACCCGCTGCGTCACGAACTCTTCCAAGTTCCTGCATGATCCGAAGCTCAAGAGTCTCCTCGATTGATCTGCCTGGCAGAGGTTCAAGCTCATTGTTATCGTACGCATCTACGAGTTGAGCAACCCGTTCTTCTGTGGCAATGATCGACGCCTGTATCTGCCGCTGTGCATCGGGTGGTATATCTTCATCATCGATTCCAAAGCTAAACCCGAGCCGCGTTATCGCCCTTATCGCAAGGCTTGTGGCTTCGTCGATGAACTTTCTCGCACGATCATAGCCGTATTCCTTTGTAATTCGATCAAGGATCTTTCCTTTGAACGCTCCGATCGCTTTCTCATCGATTGTGCCGGTTATAAGCCTGCCGTTCTCTATCACAACATAAGCATCATGCTCACACTGCTCTTTGAGGCAGGTATCACAATTCTGGCATATCTCAGCCTCAAATCTCAAATTTAATCCTTCTGGCAGGATCATACTGAAAATATCCTTTCCGCTCCAGTATGGTTTGTTGTTTCCCTCTCCTGCGGATGGCTCAATCAGATCTGTGATTCTGGATCTGCGCAGCAACTCGAGCGCATCATTCTCATCAAACCGCATATCACCCCTTGTCAGGAGATAAAGCCCTGAGATATGATCGTGTATCCCACCAATGACAGGTCCTCCAAAGCGTGGTGAAAGTATATTCATCTCAACATCCATCAGTATCCTGGCCTCTGCCCGTGCCTCCTCATTCTGGAGCACATGGAGGTTCATCTCGTCCCCATCAAAGTCTGCGTTATACGGCGGGCAGACAGCGGGGTTGAGTCGGAACGTCTTGCCTGGCATCACCTTTACGCGGTGCGCCATTATACTCATCCGATGGAGTGATGGTTGACGATTGAAAAGGACGATATCACCATCCCTGAGCTGTCGTTCGACCTTCCAGCCAACCTGCATCTGATCTGCAAGCTCCTCATAATTTGCCTCTGTTACCTTCACACGCTTGCCATCCAGACGTTTGACATAGTTGGCAGCAGGATATCTCCTTCCGCGCCTTATGAGTTTCTGCATTGATTCAAAGTTTCGATCCGTGACATTCTCGGTTATCGTCATCTCCTCTGCTATCCGTTGCGGTACACCAACCTCATTTATGCTCAGGTTTGGATCTGGTGAGATCACAGTACGGGCTGAGAAGTTGACACGCTTACCGGATAAGCTTCCTCTAAACCGCCCTTCCTTTCCTTTAAGCCGCTGTGAGAGGGTCTTCAGAGGTCTTCCACTGCGGTGTCTCGCAGGCGGGATGCCTGATACCTCGTTATCGATATAGGTTGTTACGTGGTACTGAAGAAGCTCCCAAAGATCTTCAATAATTAGTTGAGGCGCTCCCGCTTCCCTATTTTCCTGAAAACGCTGGTTTATACGGATTATATCAACGAGCTTATGTGTTAGATCATCCTCACTCCGCTGCCCGCTCTCAAGCGTGATCGAGGGACGGGCAGTAACCGGCGGAACAGGAAGAACGGTTAATACCATCCATTCAGGCCTTACTTCCTTTGGGTTCATACCCATAACAGGAAGATCTTCATCGGGAATCTGTTCAAGTCGTGCTCTGATGTCTGCAGGCATGAGTTTATGTCCATCCTCTTCGTATGTGGTCGGAGATTCGAATGTGATCTTTGGCTGTTTTGTTCCACAGTGGGGACATATTTCAACGGCCATCGCTTTTTTGAAGACTTCTTTCAGGATTTCTTCCAGTGGCTGACCTACCTGCTGGAATCTCTTGATCTGCGTCACAAACCTGTCCCGATCCTTCTTCTCAAGCAGAACCCGGTTACAGGATACACACGTCGAACGCAGGATCTTTTTGATGAGACGTGCATATCCTGCATGAATAACCGGTGCAACAAGCTCAATATGTCCAAAATGACCCGGACACTCGCCAGGCCTTCCACCACAAGTTTTACAGCGAAGTCCTGGGTCAATAACTCCGAGACGCTGATCCATCAGTCCCATCTCGATAGGGAAGCCGTCATCATCGTACGTGTCAGGTGTTATAATCTTTGTTACACTCATTTTTCTGATCTCTTTTGGTGAGAAGATACCGAATTTTATTGATTTTATCCGTTTTGGGTTTGCGATCATTTCATTCCTCCTACGCGGCGTCCTCCAGGACAAGACGCGGCGTAATACAGAGTGCCTTCATCTCATCCAGCAAGAGCTTGAAGGCATAGCTCATCTCAACATAGTGGATGTCAGTATCTGACTGACAGTTAGGGCAGTGAACACGATTCAATCTCCTGTCGAAGTTTGCGACCATCCCGCAACGTTCACATACAAGCAACACAACTTTGTCCGACTCATCAAGCAATCGCTCCTTGAGCGTGAGTGATGCACCATATCCAATCAGTACGTCCCGTTCCATCTCACCAAATCTCAATCCACCTTCCCTTGCTCTCCCTTCGGTCGGCTGGCGCGTTAGAACCTGTACAGGACCTTTTGATCTGGCATGTACTTTGGATGCAACCATGTGGTATAGCTTCTGGTAAAGGATAACGCCGACGAATATATCAACATTGAACTTTTCACCTGTGATTCCGTTGTACATGACCTCCTTACCCGTGTGTGAGAACCCAAACTTCGCAAGCGCCGATCTGAGGTCAGTTTCCTTTTCACCAGAGAAGGCGGTGGCATCGATGAATCTGCCTTCCATCGAACCGACTTTACCCCCGATCATCTCAAGCACATGCCCAACCGTCATCCTTGAAGGAATCGCATGTGGGTTCACAATGAGATCCGGTACGAGACCGCTCTCTGTGAACGGCATATCGGTTGTAGGAAGGATCAATCCGATTACGCCTTTTTGTCCGTGTCTGGATGCAAACTTATCTCCAATTTCAGGTATTCGCTGGTCTCTCACAGTCACTTTAACAAGTTTCGATCCATTCTCAGATTCAGAGAGGATGACCGTATCAACAACCCCTTTCTCGTTCGAACGCATCGTAATCGATGTTTCTCTGCGTTGCTGGGGTGTAATGCCGATATCGGCTGGTTCTTCGAGGAATCTCGGTGGGCTTGTTCGCCCGATCAAAACATCATTTGGGCCAACAACGGTCTCAGGGTTTACGATACCATCGCTGTCAAGATGGCTGTAGAACTCACTGCCCCTGCACCCTGCAACCTCGATATCAGGTACCTCAAATATATCCTCCTGTCCACCCGGGTAGCGATTCTCTTCCCCACCGTACGTCCTGAAGAAGTGACTTCTTCCAAGTCCACGCTCAATCGATCCTTTATTCACGATCAATGCATCCTCGATGTTGTACCCTTCATAAGAGAGGATTGCTACAACAAAATTCTGCCCCGATGGCCGCTCGTTGAAGCCTATCGAGGTTGCTGTCTGTGTATTTGTGATTGCACGTTGTGGATAGTGCAGAAGGTGGTTTGTCGTATCTCCTCGCAGTTTGAAATTTGTTGCGCTGACCCCCAGTGACTGCTTTATCATTCCAGCGCCCATCGTATTACGCGGCGAGGCGTTGTGTTCAGGGTAGGGAACCATACCTGCGCAGATTCCAAGAATCAGTGCAGGATCAAGCTCAAGGTGTGTGTGGTTGAGCGTGAGATCCTCCTCGTTTATTGCAACCAGCGCGTCCTCTTCTTCTTCAGGATCAAGAAACTCGATAAAACCGTTATCAACCAGATCATCAAATTTTATGTTCCCCTTTGCGAGATGTTCGATGTGATCGTTTGTAATGCGAGGTGATCCAGCCTCTACCACGATCAGCGGCCTGCGCATCCGCCCACGATCTGAGTTTATAAATACTTCCTTGGTTGTTCCATGATAGGCGATATTTATATATCTTGAAATCGCTCCTTCTCGGCGCATCTGGATTATTGATCGCACTATCTCAGATGGATTGGCGCACATACCGATCAGATCACCGTTGTGGAAGATTCTTGTGTTAGGTTCTGGCATCCCTTCAGATTCTGTGGCATGGGTCAGTCGGCTCATTGGTATCATACCAAGCTCTTCGAGTGCTTCGTTGAGTTTCGCGTTTTCCTCCTCGGTTATATCACGTGATAACTCGACCATCTGGGCAAAGTTCTTGACAAGCCCACAATTTGGTCCTTCTGGTGTCTCTGACGGACAGATCCTTCCCCACTGGGTGGGATGCAGATCTCGTGCCTCAAAGTGAGGCTGGGAACGGGACAACGGTGATATGAGCCGTCTTAAATGTGAAAGAAATGACATGTAGTCTGTTCTGTCCAGGAGCTGTGAGACCCCTGTTCGTCCACCAACCCAGTTGCCGGTTGCAAGTGGATGGAAAAGACGCTCTGTCAGGACATCAGATCGTATAGCAGTTGAAACCTGGAGCTCTCTGTTTCGCATATGTGCCCGCTCAAGCTGGTACTTTATGTCCTTGAGGAGTCGATTGAACGCAACACGGAAGAGGTCCTCCATCAGTTCACCAGAGAGTTTGAGCCTTTTATTTGTGTAATGATCCTTGTCATCCTCACCCCTGCGTCCGAGTGCAAGTTCAAAGCATGCCTCAGCCATTCTACCAAGGAAATGCGCTTTCTTGATGTACGACTCCTCTCCTTCACCAAGATGCGGGAGCAAATACCTGTCGAGGACATACTTTGTTCTTATCTCACGATACTCCTTTGCCTGCCCTGATGCGATCTTCTTCTCGAGTTTATCCATTGCATCCTCAGTAGTTTCAACCTCTGCCTCTTCCAGGTTCTCCATCATGAACTTGATGATCTCTGGATCGTCTGATACAGCGTTCACGATCTCTTCGTCGGTTTCAAGACCAAGTGCCCGCATCAGCGTTACAAAGTTGATTTTACCAGGAATCGATGGGAATGAGACTTCAAGGATTGATTTGCGGTTACGTTCGATGACCACAAGCGCCCTGTAGCCGTATCGCTGCGAGAAGACCTTTGCAATCTCGACCTGATCTCCGTAACGCATCTCATATTCGGTAAGTATCTTATTTGGCGCAAGATCTTCGAGTGTTATAACAACCCGTTCCGTGCCGTTAATGATGAAATATCCTCCTGGGTCAAGTGGATCCTCGCCTGCTCTGATTCTCTCTTCTTTTGAGAGTCCTTTGAGGTTGCATGCCTTTGATCCAACCATTATTGGAAGTTCGCCGATCTCAACCTCTTCCACTAAAATTTCGTTGGTCTCACCACTCGCCACATACTCCTGTATAACCTTCATCACGAGGTTGATCGGAGCGGAATAGGTGAGGTTTCTAAGGCGTGCCTGTGCTGGAAAAAGATTTTCCCGCGATCCATCCGCCTCTTTGACCTTGGGTGTAGAGACTCTGATCTCACCGAGTTGAACATACACCCTGTACTTATCCTGATCAGAACCCCCCTCAATTGTTGTCTCGATCACTCCCTGCTCATCAACAATCGCCTGAAGTCTATGTTCGAGAAACTCGTTGAACGAATCGATGTGATGCTGCACGAGCTTATCCTTTGTAAAATACGCCTCCGACAATATACGTCTGTTTAACAAAATTTGACCCCCTACATTTGCTTACTGATCTACCACAACGCGATACGCAATTGATTTACCAGCAGTTTTGCTATTACGTGTTATTTTGATGATCTGACCAACCTCTGCTCCAATCTCCTTTATTATCGGATCACTGTGATAGATCTTTGGAAATTGAGCCTTGGAGGCATTATATTTTTTCAAAATCAACTTTTCCTCCTCTTTCGAAAGTATCTCATGTTTTGGTACCATTTCATGATCTAACAGGGTTACGTCCTTCATTTATTATAACCTCCACGGGCTCGAAGGGATTTGAACCCTTGGCCACCTGGTTAAAAGCCAGGTGCTCTGCCTAACTGAGCTACGAGCCCTCTTTTTATCATTACGATCTGTTTTCCGCATTATCCTGATTGCACCACCCACAGTAGATAGAATAGCCTAAGCATGACAGATTTCAATCAATAGTACGGTCGCTTCTATAAAAGTCTTTTGCACCCACGATTGTTTGAACCATCCATACACAAATCACATACAGCTGACGCATCAATCAGGATGTATTCAGCGTTGATCAGCACCAGATACCGCAACCTTTATATATTATTACTGAGCAGTATAATATGGTGAGAAATTCTAACCATTCTAAATGCGGGTGAGCCTGTGCAAAAAGAGATAGATATAATCTTGAGCAACCCAAATCGTAGAATAATACTCTCTATGTTACTTGAGAGTAATACGAATGGACACACAGCATATAGCCTGGAAAAGTGTGCCGGGCTTTCCATCTCAATCTCGGCTATCAGCCAGCATTTGAAGAAGATGGAGGAGTTCAATCTTCTCTGTGGCAAGGTCACCCAGGATAATGGTATTAAAGGTAGATACAAAAAAATATATACAGTGAGAGATGAGTGCAAAGAGGCGCTTTTTGAGCGAGTAAAGGATGATGTTGAGATGTTTATATCAAAGATGCCACTTACGGATCGAATCTGCTTCCTGAAGCATGTCGAGTCCATCCTGAATATACCTAAAAGCCAGCTTTCACTCCATGCCATGAATGGCATGACTGTAGATACCGAAGGGGGGAAGGCATGACTGAAGCAAAGGAAAAAGCGGAAGAGGAGCAGCGAGTGTACAGGGCTGCTACGAAATGTCCTGAATGTGATTCACCAATCTTAAAGCAGGACTATGAAAGAGGGGAAATAATCTGTGATTCATGTGGACTCGTTATCGAGGAGAATATCATGGATCAGGGTGCCGAATGGAGAGCATTCGACTATGAACAGATGGTGAAGCGGGCACGAACCGGTGCTCCTATGACGTACATGATCCATGATAAAGGACTCAGCACATTCATCGACTGGCGCGATGCAAATGTGCATGGTAAGAGTGCAGCTAACATCCATCGACTTCGAAAATGGCAGAATAGGGTGCGCGTTAGCAGTTCAAGCGAGCGGAGCCTCATCTTTGCGATCTCTGAGATCGATCGGATGGGGTCAGCGCTCGGACTCTCAAAAGATGTACGTGAGGCCGCAGCACTTATGTACCGCAAAGCGATGGAAAAAGATCTTATCCGGGGACGGAGCGTTGAAGGACTTGCGACAGCAATCCTTTATGCAGTTTGCAGACAGAAGGGCATACCAAGAACGCTTGAGGAGGTTGGCAGCGTCTCAAGAGTTAAACAAAAAGAAATCGGAAGAACATATCGCTTCCTTTCACGAGAACTTGACTTCAAGCTGCAGCCATCCTCTCCGGTGGAATTTGTATCAAGGTTCTGTTCACGTCTTGGTCTGAAGGAGGACGTGCGTACAAAAGCGGTTGAAATTGTGAATAAGGCGGAGACACAGGAACTTACCGTTGGCAAAGGTCCAATTTCAATCGCTGCGGCTGCGATATATATAGCAGCAAGGATGTGTGGGATCACACGGACGCAGAAGGAAGTTGCAGCAGCGACAGGTGTTACAGAGGTCACGATCAGAAATCGATACAAAGATATGGTTGAGGCGATGGGAATTGAATTACCGCAGTTACAGCCCACTTCCTCCTCCTCATCTAATCTCTCTTCCTCAGGTAGTCCCTTAAATTCGGAAAAAGAGCTATCGTGATGAGTACGATAATTAGAACGATCACTCCAATATCGTAATCAGTTTCATCAGTCACCTTCTCGTGTTGTGGTATACCGAAGCTTGCCCAGATGGTGGATTCAGGGGGTACATCATACGATTCGAGTACGTAATACTCGTTCCCCCGGATCGTGCTGCCGGTTACAGACTCAAAGCTTCCTTTATCATCCACTATAAGACCCCTTTCTACCGGTAGAAAGAGGCTCACTGTTTTGATCGTATATGGTGTGATCTTTGTAAGTTTTACAGTCTCGCCAGAGATCTCGATATTGTATGAGAGCATCATCTGCACACTCTCGTTTGCCTGTATTTCTCCTGTGAAAGGCTCTGCATCAAGATTTTGCCACCCATCAAAGGGTGTTGGCTCGATCGTTCCATTAAAAGTAACTGGGCCCACGTTTTTGAAAGCAAGAACTTCAGTGACCTCAAGATGATCTGTGGCAGGGGTAATAAAGATGTGGCTCATAACAATCTCGATCTCGGCATCATCTGACCCGGCAGAAGCATACGGCATGAAGAGTAGAGAAGTAACTATCAGTATGAAAAATATTCGTTCAGCCTTCATTTTTCATTTCTCCTCTTATCAGGCATAAGGGCAACAATCCCACCCAGGAGAAGTAGAATGCCACCCCACCAGATGAAACTTACAAGGGGAAGAATCCGCACTTCAAAAAGAGCGTATCCTTGCTCAGACCCCTGATATACAAGATAGAAATCCTCCAATAGTGTGCTTTTGATATAGACATGCTGATACGTCTGATCAAATCGATATGAGTAGTACACATCTGGCATGGCTCGTCCAATAACCCTGCCATCCCTGTACAGATCAACGATTGCAACATAGTAGACACCAGATTTCGAAGGGATCATCTCTGTACCACCATATCTCATCGTGTAATCGCCGATTGTATGCTCTGAACCTATCTGAAGTGTGAAGATATCTCGCTCATCATAGATCGAAGAGCCACAGACGCCGATTACCATTACAATTAGCGAGATATGAACGATGTATCCCCCGAAACGGCGATGGTTTTTGCCTATAGCATCAAGAATATTATTTCCAGATTTTTTTGTAGTGTAAAACTCAAATATATGGGTTGTAAGAGCAAATGTGCACGCTATGATGCCAGAAAGTGCAATAAGATTTCTAATGCCTCCAATAAGTGCAATTACAAGAACTGTTACCGCAGATATCGCTGAAACCATGACATTTTTCTTCAACTCCATCATAGTGTACCGCCGCCAGCCAATCAGGGGACAAACTCCAAGAAGCAGGAGAATCATGACTGCGATCGGGACATTCATCGTGTTATAATATTCAGCCTGAACCATCTGCTGAACCCCACCTGTAAACTCAAGAATCAATGGATAGAAACTTCCTGCAAGAACCGTCCCTGTAGATATAACAAGCAGGATGGAAGTGATCAGTATGAGCCCTGATCGCGATAGATCAAACCCAACTGGATCTGATTTGAGGTAATCCCTTCTTCTTATCATGAGCCTCACAGATGCTGTCAGTATGATGAGCAAAAATCCCATCAGTATGCCACCGAGCCCGGAGTTTGCAAATGCGTGGACCGATTCGAGGATGCCGCTTCGTGTCAGGAATGTCCCGTACAGGACAAGAATGAAGGTGATTGAGATAAGGAGAAAGTTTGAGAGACGCATTTTTCCCGTTTTCTCCTCGATCATCATGGTGTGGAGCAGTGCTGATGCTGTTAGCCAGGGTAGAAGTGACGAGTTCTCGACCGGGTCCCATGCCCAGTATCCACCCCACCCAAGCACATGGTATGCCCACCATGCACCAATGATATTACCCATTGAGAGAGCTACCCATGCCAGGATGAGCCAGCTTCTTGCAGATTTAATCCAGTCCCGTTTCATGATAACACCAGCAACGGCAAACGCGAAGGGAACAGCCAACCCTGCATACCCGATGAAGAGCACGGGCGGGTGTAGCACCATGCCTGGATCCTGCAGGAGTGGATTCAGCCCATTTCCGTCTGCTGGTATAAAATCAAGTCGTTCAAATGGATTTGATACTGTAACAAGGATGTAGAGAAATCCGACCATGATCGCAGCAAGCATCGCCAGGGTGTATGCCATGAAGCGTTCATCATCCTTCTTAATAAAAAGCAGAGCCGATGCAAAGATCGCAATGAGCCAGACCCATAGAAGGAATGAACCCTGCTGACCTGCCCAGAAGGCTGATACGACATAGAAAAGTGGGAGATCCCGACTTGTGTACGTTGCAACATACATATTCTGGAAGTCATGAGTGATGAGCAGATAAAACAGCCGGAGCGATGCGATCGTTATAAATATAAAAGTTAAGTGCGTTGAGACTTTTCCCCACTCGATCAGATCATTCCGTTTGAGTTCAGCCCCGACCACATAGAGGAGAACCGCTGCCATTGCTGCAAGAAGTGCCGCCCCAAGAAAGATTAGATCGTTCATTCTTCGATCTCCTCGGTGTACTTTGATGGGCATTTTACAAGTATCTCGTCTGCCTCGAAGAGATCCCTCTCATAAACTCCACCAACAACAACCATCTTGCCTTCCTCAAAGTTGTTCGGGATACTGCCCCTGTACTCGACATTCACCACCTCATGGCCATCTGTTAGCTGGAATGTCAGCAGAACATCTTTTGGGTGCCACTCAACCGATCCCGTGACCACAGTTCCGTTGATCTGGATGTGTTCTCCCACGTAGTCGCCTGATTTAAGCTCACTGACAGTGATATATGGTACAACAGAACCTTTGAGGGTGAGTCCAAGTCCAATAAGGCAGAGAACAATTATAATCGCTCCAATCGCCAGGCGGGTTTGTTTATTCATTGAATCCATATTAAGGTGAGCGTGTTTAAATAGATTTTGAATGATTTGAGGGATACAAAGCATGTAAGGAGGGTGATTTCGAGATCGGTGGAAAGATCCCAACCAACATGTCAGGTGGTCTGCTTGGAAAAGGACATCCGCTTGGAGCAACAGGTATCTCCCAGATCTATGGTGTTGTTGAACAGATGAAGGGTAAGGCACCAAAAGGAAATCAGATTGATCCTCTACCTGAGATTGGTATGACCGATAATCTTGGTGGGGATTTTGGAACGCTCGCACACATCATACTTGGAAGATCGAGAAGGAGTAAGTAGACCATTCACCCGCTTATCCTCATCCCTTCAACGAGCAGAGATGGCGATATAACTGCCCCATACTGTCTGAGACTGGATCCAGGAAGCGTGATATTTTCAAGCACCTCAGGACTCGATCCCGAAATCATCACCTGCCCCAGCGGATCACCAAGTTCCCCCTTCTCGATCCTGAAACCATTGTGAACGAGCAGCGAGAACTCACCAGATGTCCTGGATGCAGTATGTGCCCCGATCAGGTCTGTTACAAAGATTCCATCCCTAACTTCGGCGATAAGCTCATCTTCCTCTCTATTTCCAGGTTTTATAACAAAGTTTGAGGGGGCGGTCTTTGGGGTTGAATCAAATGAACGCGATGCGTTACCGGTACTATCAACCCCTTCCTTTCTTGCGGTGTAAATATCATAGAGAAATCCTCTGAGGATACCATCTTCGATGACCACTGTTCTGCATGAAGGAGTGCCCTCTCCATCAAAGATACGGCTCCCTGTTCCGTTATAGTACCTTCCATCATCTATTATTGTAACTGAATCGGATGCTACAGCCTCATCGACTCGTTCCATATAGGGAGATCGCTTCTCCTGAATACTATCTCCAAGAAGGTGATTTATCGCTGTAGCAGAGAAGAGGCTTGAGACTGCACGGGGGGAAAGGATCACAGATTTTATCCCACCCTCAGTCTTTACAGGTTTCTGCGAGTTTACAGCAAGCGTTGCCGTCTCTTTTGCGAGCGATTCAAGATCGATATTGGAGAGAAGTTTCGACTCCTGCCAGTCCCATGCAGAAATCTCGCCCAGTGCAACGCTAACTGATGCCCCGATTGATGTTGAATCTTCACTTATCTCAACCCCGTTTGAGTTCATGATCCATCTTGAGCCTGAAGATGTGCCAATCTCCCCGCCTGTAACCTTGATCGCACCATCCACTTCCTTTGCAGCATCTATCATCATCTCGGCATACGCTATTCTCTCATTGACTTCAAGATCAGCGATAAGCGGATCAAATATGCCTTTAACCGATTGGTAAGCTCCCTGTTTCTCTGAAAACCCCCGAAAATCAGACCCAGCAACCCTTGCAAGCTTAACAGCTTCTCTGGCACAGTCCTCAACCTTTGCAGGATCGCTCGTGTAAGCGAACCCAACCTTCCCCTCGACTACCGCCCTTATGCCGATTCCACCACCACTTCCAGCCTCAAGCCTGTGTATCTTATCTTTTTCGATCTCAACAGAAGCGAAATTCGAGAAAGAAGCGTAAACTTCGGCTTCTGAAGCAATCCTGAGCGCAGTTTCAAGCCCTTTTTTCATGGTATCAAGCATCGTTACCACCCACCAGAATCTCAGAAATCCTCGCATCAGGTCCTGATTCTGATACAGGGACTGTCTGACCGTTTTTTCCACAGAATCCGATCGATCCAGTTACATCTTTGCCGAGTGCATCGATCTTTTCAAGCACCTCCAACGTCCTCCCTGCAAGAGAGAGGTTTCTTATCGAGCCTTTAACCTCACCATTCTCGATCATGAAAGCTTCTTCTGCTGTGAACTGGAAGTTACCACCGACCGTATCAACCTGACCACCGCGCATACCCTTTGCATATATCCCCATCTTTATATCCTCAATAATCTCATCAAAGCTCTGGTCTCCTCTTTCGATTATAATATTGCTCATCCTTGCAATCGGTATGTGTGAGTTATCCTCTGCCCGCGCATTTGCGGTAACCTCCATTCCGAGTTCTCCTGCACTTGATCTTGTATGGAGGTACGACCTGAGGGTCCCGTTCTCTATGATCAGCGTCCGTCTGGATCTCACTCCCTCATCATCGAAGGGATAGTAGCCATGTGTCTGTGGGATTGAGGGATCATCGGCGATCGTTATGATCTCGGATGCAATCCTGCTTCCGATCTTATCTGCAAGAATCGACTCACCCGATACAACAAGATCCGCCTCTGCTGCATGTCCGAGCGCCTCGTGAGCAAAAACGCCGAGAAGCTTACCATTCATCACCACCGGAAATTTTCCTGAGGGTGGATTTTTCGCATCAAGCAGCCTCAGTGCACGCCTTGATACACTCGCCGCGATCTCTCCAGGATCATTCTCTTTTATCAGTTCAAAACCCGTGAATGCGCCGACTCGATCATGGGCTTCCTGAAGTTCGCCCCCCTCTGATGCAACCGCCCTGAACCCGATCGAGATGTAAGGGAGATGCAACCTGATCTCAGATCCTTCTGAGTTTAGAAACAACTTCTCGATTATACTATCGGTGTAATAGACAGAAGCGCTCTTGATCCGCTCATCCACATCCACAAGCTTCTTATAGGCTTCTCTGACGAGCGAGATCTTCCGATCAATTCCCACATCCTCAGGAGGTTCTCTCACCTTGAGCTTAAATTCCTCGTTCGTTGAGTCAGAGGGTGCGAGTTTGATATTTTTATCCGCTTTATGTGCCTTTGCAAGCTTTAAAGCTTTTGTAATCCCATCTTCAAGTCTTGAAGGATCGCTTGTTGCATAAAACCCCCACGACCCATCGAGGAGTACCCTGATGCCAGCACCAAGCTCGAATCCGACCTTTGCTTCCCGTAATACATCATCTCTGATCTCAATAACTGTACTCTGTTCCTTCTCGTACCTTATATCCAGGTAGTCAGCACCATCATCGATTGCCCTCATCATCTGACGCTCAAGCTCCATTTTCATCCCAGCCTGTACTTTACAGCCTCTACAAGCCCCACAGGACCTGCCATCATCATATCTCCCGCAGGTGCAACATGAACCTCTGCCCCCTTCATAAACGACTTCTTTGGCCCTGTGATTGTAATAACATCAGGTTCGATCGGCTCAAATATAAGGGCACCGTGCCCCCCATCATCAAATACCTCATCAAAGGTTATAACGCCCTTTTTGAGTCGATCAAGGAAATGCAGTAATTTATCTCGATCTATCATCCGTGTATGATGCTCGAAAAAGCCGCATATCTCTCGATCCTCGATCGATACAGCAAGTGTATGTCCGTTTCCGATATTAACAGCAACAGATCGCTGAATCCCACTCATCCTCTCATCCATTAGGCTTCCGAGAGCTGCTGCGACACCTGTATCCATAATGAGAATATCCCCTGTGAAGCTTGATCTGAGTCGCTTCAAGATCGATTTCATCCTGCTGAATTCTCCCCTTATTTTATTTAAATGGGAAAATTCCTCGATCCGTCTTGACGATAAAAGAAGCTTCTTGAAGATGATAAATCGATTTTCACGATCACTCACGCCCCGGGGTGCAACTCCATGATCCTGAACTGCGACAGCGATTACATCAAAGGACGTATCGATCCCAAATGCCTCAAGCCGTGATCTGAGCAGTTCAAGGTCAAGATCTGTTATCCTGAGCTTTTCACAATCTACTTTCTCAAGCTCATCGTCTGATATCAGTGTGATCCCGAGCTCCCTGACCTGCTCAAGATCGTCCCTTATCGTTCTTGCAGCAGATGGTGTCATGTAAACCCTGTGTTCTTTGAGGTGATCAAGGATTGCGCGATTTATCGGTCCTCCACCCATCGTATCACCGTATATCAGAAGATCTCCCGTTGTGGATCGGATCTTTTGTGCAAAATAACGGGTTGGTGAGGGGAGAACGAGCTTGTACGAACCTTCAAGCGGTGATTTAGCCTCATCCACAATCATGATGTCCTGTGTTCCCATACCGATGTCAACTGCAAGAATTCGCATGATAAACCTTTTAGGCTTCATCCTTTAAGTTTTAAGCGGTGGACTGTGTGCAGATACTCGCAAAGAAGCTGAAACGTCGGGAAGGGAGTGTAAAACTCCTGGTGGAATCACTCGATGATCTATGGCATCTGAAGTACATCGTTGAACCTGGGGATATCATTCATGCTCTGACATACAGGCGGGTGGAAGAAGCAAGTGATAAGATACGATCCGAGAAGCGGGAGAAAAAACCGGTCTATCTCGCGATCAGGGTCGAGGAGGTTGAATTTCACAGGTTTTCCAATCGATTGAGGATCCATGGTATAATTGAGGAAGGAATGGATACCGGCTCATATCACACACTCAACATCGAGCCTGGAAGTGAGCTTAAAGTATCCAAATCATGGCACGGGGATCAGCTCGAGCGGTTGGAGAGCGCGGTTGAGCGGGGTTCAGGAACGAGTGTGCTGGTTCTAACAATTGAAGAGGGATATGCTGCGTGTGGGAGGCTGCGGGAGTTTGGGGTCGAAGAACTCTTCACGTGCAGTGGATCGAGGGGGAAAAGAGGTGGCACAGATAAGGATTTCTTTTCCATCGTTATAGATCACCTTAAACGGGTACCCATTGAAGCGGATCTTTTCGTTGTTGCAGGTCCTGGTTTTGTGAAGAATGAGTTTGTATCACGCCTCAGGGAGCAGAGCCAGGAGATCTCATCCAAACTCATCGTCGTCGATACACAGTCCACAGGACCCTCAGGGTATCAGGAAGTCCTGAGAAAAGGAAAAAGCGGGGTTCTTGAGATTGCGTCTTCTTTCAGGATAGCAGAGGAGGCTGAACTCATCGAGGAGTTCTTGAGAGAGGTTGCACTTGAGGGCAAGGCAGCTTATGGCTTTGATGAGGTGCGGAGCAAGGCTGAGATTGGGGCTGTTAAGATACTGCTGCTACTCGATGAGGTTCTGAGAGAGAGCAGGATGGAAGGAGAGAGGAAGCTTGAGGAGTTGATCAAGCTGGTGGAGGATGCAGGGGGGAGAGTTGTCATATTCAGCAGCGAGTTTGAGCCTGGCAAGCAGTTGAAGGGACTTGGTGGGGTTGGGGCGGTGTTGAGGTATTGAGGGGGGGGGAGAATATTTGATATTTTCACTCTTTATTCCTCATTAAATCAAATAAAGTTCAAAATAAGCTATGAATCATACCTCTTCACCTCGCAATAATACGTTAATACCACGTCTTTTTAGATCATCTATTAAATCGTATAGGACCGATCTATCACTTCTGTACCATATTTCTTTCCTGCCGTAGGAAGTATCTGTACTGACAGTACGTTGTTCAAAACCTTGTTTTCTTAATATCTCGCAGTATTTTTTATATTTATCTGGAGGTAGCCATATTCTGGGATCAAAGAGATAGACTTTCACTCCTTCTTTATTGTCTGCATAGGCAATGTTGATCTTTGCATCATCATCATATATTTTCATGTTACATTCTTTTAATTTTTCAAGTAACTTAAATGGGGGGACGCCATCTTTATGCCATTTCTCTTTTTGATTCTTTTCGTGTTTAAAGCCACATTCTTCAAGAATTTCACAACATTTCCTGTATTCACTCCCTGATATTTTTGGTTCACAATAGAGAAAGATATCCACTCTTTTGTTTTCATCCCTGCGAACGAAAATTCGTGGTCTTGCCTCTGCGTAAGTACGCTTTTCATGCATTCTTTTTCTTCTCCTTTCTCGATCCAGGACCTTTTTGTGTCGTGCGGGTTCGCATGTGGGGCAATACCAATTTTCTCCGTCAAACTTAAGCATCTTTCCACACGAAGTACAAAATTTCATGCCTTTTCCTCCAATGCTTCATCTGTATCACCAATTCAGCAAGTAGGGGTTCGACCACTTACCCTCTCTCCTCCACGCAATGGATTCCGTGACATTTAGAGAGTTTGTCTTGCTTATCATCTTTTCTTCAGTCATTATTTTTCTAA
Source organism: Candidatus Syntrophoarchaeum caldarius (assembly GCA_001766815.1). Taxonomy (NCBI): domain Archaea; kingdom Methanobacteriati; phylum Halobacteriota; class Candidatus Syntropharchaeia; order Candidatus Syntropharchaeales; genus Candidatus Syntropharchaeum; species Candidatus Syntropharchaeum caldarium. The sequence continues at coordinate 13,727 of LYOS01000003.1, read as the reverse complement.
CCAACCGCAAATCTAGGAAATGCCTATAATTATCAAGCATATCCATATCAGCAAAGAACACTCTATGCCTTTTATTACCATTACAACGCCTGGGTTTCTACCAAAACCATATCTAGAAGTAGCCTATACCTCAGGGAAATTATACCAAATACAATTGCTGGTATACTGAGGAAAACTACATTTCTATACATTTGCTTCTTCCGCATACACTTCACTCCAGCTTTTTCAATGGAAATGCAAGATAGCCTGAGTACCTATTATGTTAAACGGTACCCTTTTACTCCTATCCTTAATCCAAGGGTAAATATTCCTGTAATCTTTAAATGTATCATTACTAACTATTTTCAGTCCTCTTCCATCTGCAAATTTCAATAACGCATCATCCGCTCTTACTTGTGCAGGGGCCTGGATCACTTTTCCTTCATCGATCCACTTTCCAAACCGTTCTTTATCTGCTTCGGGTATTATATGCCTCAGACTGGCATCAACAATAATTATTGGGGTATATCCTTGCTTCTCCAATTTTAACCGGATTATTTCGATATTATCTATATTTGGCCCTCCCTCTTTTTTTGCTTCCCATGCAACATTTGCTCCGTCAACGAGGATTCTTTCTTTTTTATATTTGATCTCCACCTGAGAACCGTATCTTTCGTCACAATTTATCTGGGGGTATGTTTTATCATTGTAAGAATAATTTTTTGCCAGTCCATTTTTAATATTTAAGATATCTCCTTTCTCCAACTCATTCACCAGAATTGAGAATTTGCCCCACAAGTTAATTCTAAAGTTTATCTTGTACGTTTTTGCATCTTCTATGTTCTCAGCTGTAATACTTCCCAAAGTCCACCTATCCCCTTCTTTTATTCTTTTATCCACTGAAACAACCTTGGCAGTTGTGTTTATGAAGAATTCTTCATCGCGATTAGATAATCTTTTAATTATCTCCTCTGCCTTCATGTCAACGGCTTTATCCATAACACCCGCCTCCGCAATTGAGCCGCTCCATCGAGACTATCTACCAAGAAACATAAATACACTTGCACACATTTTTTTCACTTTTATGCTTATATACCTTGCGAATACCTCACCACTTACCCCTCGCACTTCTTTATCGCCTTTTCAGTCGGGCAAGTCCCAAAGGCTGGAAGACTCACTCGAAGAGCGATGCGAACCGCATATCTGTTTGGTATATGCCAGTGAGGGTGAGCGTGTTTAGACTCTACTTCTAAAATGTAACAATCTTATCACACCACTTTACGATTTCATACAAGTCTTTCATCGTTGATAAAGGACACATTTGCGAACCTTCAGATTGGCGAATCTTGAGGCATATACCGCAGGCAAATATTTCGCCACCCTTATCAACGAACGTCTGCATTTGTTCTGTTATATTAAACTTATCTGTGTCTATAGATTCGCACTCCACACCTTTGGCAAGTAAGAATACTTTTACCTCATCACCTTCATTCAATGCAAAATTTCCAAACCGAAAGGCATTCCATACTATTTCCGAGTCATTTGAATAGATTACGATGCCAACTTTCATATCTTATCTCCATTTATTTTTCACAGCTGAAACGGCGTATTAGCATATTGGGCGTCTCAATCCTTGTTTTCGTAGACTTTTCTGCAACCCTCGAAAATTTCCTTCTTTCTCGTTTTTGAGTATGCTCCTGCCGTATATATAGCCTTCGGTAGGGTTGGTTGGTCGGTGTTGATCGGGAATCTGGGATTTTCATCTTAGCCCACACTCCTCACATCTTTTCTCCTTTTATTTTTCTCTTTTTCCACAACCAATATGCAATAAGAAGTAAAATTAAAAAAGTGATAAAATAAAAAATACCTGTGGTGTAAATAGCGATACTAAACTTCATTGCTTTTCACACTCCAGAGAATCATAAGAGCCAGCAGGTAACCAATGCCAATGTTAACTTGAACAGGGAGAGGCATCTTCGCAATATCCAGTATCCCTACAAAACCAAGCCATACGAAGAATGTGATCAGAAAGATTATCACGTCCGATCGAATACGCTCCTTCACTTTCTGTCTGCCACAAGAGGTAAAGAGATAGATACCTCCCACTACAAACAATATGATCGAGCCTCCTGTAAGCCACTGAAAGCTATTGAACCACGAAGTAGAAGATCTGAGAAATAGAATCAAGAACAACGCCCAGAGATAATAAACAAACAGGCCAAATAAACCCCCGATCACATAACCAGCGTTCAGTTTATTATCCCATTTAAATACACGGATAAAGATAAGCATCGCAGCCAAAAAACCAATAAAAAGCCATCCAAAAAGGATAAAAACTCCATACATCTGCCCAATGGCCTCAAACAATCTGTACTGGTAAATATCCTTTCCCACCACGGTTGTGAGCACTAAAAAGAATAGTAGTACCATTAACAACAAACCAGCAAGAGATCGTATGATTTTTTGGGTTCGGTTGTTTCTATTTCGCATGATTATCATAATTACTTATTTGCGTCCGTTACAATATCACGTACTGGGCTTCCAACCGCTTTCAGATCGCTCGCACCTGCAGCCACTACCGTTACCGCCATCACCATCAGCACCATCACTGAAATGCCCAACGCTTTCATCAAACCAGAGGGTTGAAGTTTAAATATATATAGCGGTTACCAATAACAAAAAAAAAACAGAAACTTTCCTGCTAAAACCATTATTTGCAAATGCTATAAAATTGTTTTCCCCTCAATCCCCTCCTCAACCGCCTCCCTCGCAATATACCCCGCCTTATGAAGTATCGTATCTCCAAGTACAGAATCGTGCTCCATGCTTGCGGTACAGGGGTAGGAGTGGTGTGCCTCACTGATCCGATCCCATAACTCTCTTCTATCTGAAATCTTAACATTTCGAAGCTGCTTTGCGATGTACCATGTGCAGCCACAGGGGGCACTCCTTATAACATCCATACGGGCAATCCTCTCTCCATCAAGCTCCACGTTTAGCTTCGGTCGCCCGATACCGAACTCTTCGATGAACTGTGAGATCACAGGCTTATCAGGATCGAGATCAAGCTCACAGAACGGTTTTGGTGCGGCAAACTCGATTTCAAGTTTCTCACATATTTCCTGAACCTGTGCAATTCCAAGACGTGCTGATGCCTCGATTGGGACGATCATCGCTTTTATCCCTGCACTTTTAAGAAGATATGGAAGCTCAAGCAGAATATCATTGTGAACCCCTGATACTATCGCAAGATCTGCTTCTGGGAGATTCTGTGGCATGTACTCCTCAATTCCTTCCTCGATAAATTCAGGAAGCGTTGCAGGATCCGGTAATTTGAAGATGCCCACGATATTTGTCGAAAAGTTAAACTTACCTTCTCTGCAGTGATCGCACGCCTCAGCGCAGGATATACAGAAGGTTGTCGTATTCACGAGGTTTCTGATGAACTTATCTCCGAAGAGATCGCTGTAAATTACGATTAATTTCAGATCACTTGAGAACATTTTTTCTCCTCATTGCGATCTGATCATCACAAGAAGCATCTTGAATTGCTCAGGCGCCTTCACTGCATGTGGGACATCTGCTGGCATGATGATGATCTCTCCCGCTCTGACCCTATGCACCTCTCCACCAATTATGACCTCTGCCTCACCCTCTATAACCTGCACAACAGCGTCAAACGGTGCTGAATGTTCACTCAAGCCCTGACCACGGTCAAAAGCAAAGAGGGTTATCGTACCTGCCTTCTTATCAACGATTGCTTTACTCACGATCGAGCCTGGGGAGTAATCGATAAATTCTGAGAGTTTGATTGCTCTTGATTTTATGGCCTCATCGCTCATTTTATTTCACCTCTTTTTTCTTCAATTACCTCGCCCTTTATTCCAATCTTAATGACCTTGAACGGCACATCCATTCCAGATCGCTTGACCGCCTCCTGTGCAAGATGTACAAGTCCAAAACAGCATGGAACCTCCATGTAGAGCACGGTGAGACTTTTAAGATCTGATTGCTTCAGGATCTCTGTAACCTTATTCAGATAGACGTTGACATCATCGAACTTTGGGCAACCAACCGCGATAGCGTGATTTTTAAGAAAGTCGGCGTGGAAGTTCGGGTATGCAACAGGAACGCAGTCTGCAACAAGGAGTAAATCTGCGTTTTTGAAATAGGGAGCCTGTGGAGATACAAGATTGAGTAGAACTGGCCACTGGCGAAGCTCAGAGCTTGTTCGTACTGTTTCTTTCGATTCAGAAGGTTTTTCCCAGACCATCGACTTTGTGGAGGGGCATACAGGTATTTCTGCCCCCAAAAATGCCTCTGCTTCACGTTCTTCGATTGTAAGCGCTCCCTGTGGGCATTCACCGATACACGCACCAAGACCATCGCAGAGACTCTCTTTGACAACCTTAGCCTTTCCATCGATGATCTCAAGTGCTCCCTCCTCGCATGCGATGACACATTCCCCACAGCCATCACATTTCTCCTCGTCTATCTTTATGATGAGTCGTTTTACCATATTCAGTAACCTCTTCTCTAATGATGCGTCCCTGATACTACCTTGACACCTTTTGACTCGATACCTGATCTAATCGTATCCAGATGCGGGCATGGGAGATATCCCTCTCGCTCACCCATCGTCATACAGGACCCAAGATGGATTACATCGACCCCGTACTTCTTAAGGCTTCCAACAAGTCTCATAACCCGCCTGCCAGAGCACCCGCCGCAGGTAAAGAACCCCACGATCTCGGCATCCTCTCCATAATCTTTGAAATACTCTCTCCGATCATTGAATGCCTTGAAGCAGCCAACACCAGGGCATACCTCAGACACGATCTCGCATCTAACCACTGCGATCTTCATGTTAATCTATCAACCAAAATACCGCTTCAGGAGACCTTCAAGTGCTTTTGCATGCCGTGCTTCATCTCTGGAGGATTCATCGAAGAGATCATGAAGTTCATCAAGCCCGAGTTCTTTCGCCTTCATCGCAGCATCTAACTTCTCCTTATTCGCCATTCGTTCGCCTTCAAGCATATATTTCAGATTCTCCTCTGTGCTCGTTGAGATCTCGGCGTTGAGCTCAGCAAATCGTGCTCCATGCGCCGCTTCTTCAAAGGCAAGCGTCTTCAAGACCTCTGCGATCTCGGGGTAACCTTCTCGCTGTGCACATCGTGCCATCGCAAGGTAAAGCCCGACTTCCGTCGTCTCACCCTGAAAGTTTGCCTTCACAACATTTTCAAGCTCAGTTCCCTTTGCAATACCAATCTTATTCTCGTTTACAGGTTCCATTCTTAAAACCTCCATATTTTTTAAAAAAAGAAAAGGGGTAATTAACTTATCCCCTTCTTCTAAGGTAGAGAACCAGTCCAAGTAGTGCTGCAATCCCGATGATCGCACCAAACCCAGGACTCTCTTCTACCGAACTCTCTGGAGTTGCTGCCTCAGCCCGCAATCGCTCATCCTCTGCCTGAATTCTCACAGCGGTCTCTTTGAGTGGTCCCCATCCATACCACTGAACGTAGTCGGGATTTGCATGGAAAGCGCCCTGGAATGTCCGCATCCTGTACTCCATCCACATGAGCCAGAGGTCCTCCTCGATTGGTGTTGCCTGATCATAGAACCTCAGGACATCCGGATATGGGTAAGACGGAAGTTCCTCGATGTACTCTGGCTCTGGAAGAATTCCATCCCTGTAAAGGGCTGCAACCGTCTCGATTGAGTCTGCATAGATCCTGTCAGATTCTCTCAGAAGGTGATCACCCTCTTCAAGTGAGTTTCTTGCAAATGTCTCTGAGTGACACTCACTGCAGGTTGCAATCATCTCCTCTCTTTCGGCATTCCATTCATCCATCGTAAGCCGCGCAAGCTTTGCAGCACCCACGAGATCGAACCTATCTGTCGGATTTCCGTCTGCATCGAGTACACCATACGCCTTGAGTACAGATACACGATCATCCATCCATTCCTCATCTGGCTCTTCGACCCTGACACCGAGGAAGCCCCAGCTTGTCATCACCGCGTGATCTCCATCTTTCATATGGCAGAGCTGACACGTTGGAGCGGTGTACTCGTCGCCTGCCTCACTGAGCGGTACACTCCAGTCCCATCTATCACCCTCTGTCTGGTAGATCACACCGTGCTTCGATGTTGAGTACATCTCCCACTGTGCATGATCAAATCCCTGATGGCATGGCAGACATGCTTCAGGCTTTCTCGCCTCCTCTACTGAGAAGCTATGTCTTGTATGGCAGTTGTCACAGCCCACCACACCGTACTCATAATCATCCCAGCCTGTTTCATCCTTTGCTCCGATCTTGTGGCAACCTCCACATCCCTTCTGACCCTCCATTAACTCTTTAGGCTGATCACCGGTTGTGGGAGGTGCAAAGAGAGCGGCCCATGCGATACTGTGTTTACCCTCCATATACTGGGTATCCTGTACATCGTGACAGGCACCACAGGTCTCATGGGTTGGGAATTTCACATTCTCCACATTATCGGCGGAATTGTGTGCCGATCCATGGCAGTTCGAACAGTCGATCTTATCGCCCATCACACCGCTACTGAAGTCTTCAACGATCTTCGGTGTCACGCTTTCGTGGCAGTCTGTACACTCCGATGCTACCGCAGATCCCATAAAAGGCAGGATCAATAGCAGCAGCACAAAAATTACAGAACCTTTTCTCATATTCTACCTTCCTCACCTCATTTCTTTTGGATTCGGGGTTTTAAAGACGAGGAAAGAAAGACGATCATTTGAATCGTTCACGATCCTCATCCTTGTCTTGAAAGGAACACGGAAAATCTTTCCATGTTCCAGTCGTGCTTTTTCACCTGCAAGCTCCAGTTCACCCTCTCCCCTCACGACCAGCAGGTTCACATTCGAGTTTGCATTGTGATATGGAACTTCCTGCCCTGCCTCAAGGCATATCAGGTTAAGCTGGAGGTAATCTTCATCGATCAGGCGAACAACACTCTTTGAATCTGGGCTGAAAGATTCCCTATCAAGAACATTGATCACATCCATCCAGTATACCCCCACTCAAATCTTTCCAAGAACGCCTGACTCGATCTTAGACACAAGATCGTTCCACTGATCTCTGTTGAGTTCAACGAATGTCTCTTCGCCGATTACCACACTCTCATCGAGTATCTCAACACTTGGACAACATCCATGTTCACTGCATAGAAATACTTCTTTCATGATCCTCTCACCTCCTTTTCTTATATCCCAAGCTTAGCTCGTTTCTTATTTATATGCGCTTCAATCCCATCAACGATCTCAACAGGATCGTCGCCTACAGCGATCTTGCCCCCTGTAAGTCCCTCAACATCCTCTGTAAGAAGATTAACAAGACGATCCGCTCCTGTAACAGGTGGGATCGGTGATACATGTGTGTAAAGTCCGAACGCAACCGCAAATACCGCATCTATTGTTGCCTTCTGCTCCATGTACTCAGGAGCTGTCACAGCCACGGGGAGATCTGATGGATCAACACCAAGGGCATCTGCAACCGCTGTTACAAGCATTGCGATCCTGCCCGTATCCGTGCATGTACCAAAACTCAAAACTGGTGGGATTCCAAGCTTCTCACAGACTGCTTTAAGGCCGTCTCCTGCAAGCTCCTTTGCCTCAGGTGTCTCAAGTCCTGCGACCTGGAGTGCTGCGTTTCCACATCCTGCAGCAACAACAAGAATGTCCCGTTTTATGAGTTCTTTTGCAACAGCAACGGTGAGTGAGTCCTGTGGACCGTTTTTGAGACTTGTACAGCTCACAACCGCAACAACACCCTTAATCGTACCGTTCTTTATCACATCAAGCAGTGGATCAAGGCTACCTCCAAGCACCGAAAGACACGCTTCAATCGAGATTCCGGCAATCGCTTTCTGGGTCTTTGAAACAGGATGTGTTGGTTTACCCTTGCGAGCCTTAAAGTTTTCAATCGCCATATCGATCAGTTCTTCTGCCTGTGCCTTAACCTCTTCGGGCATGTATACTTTCTGCCCCTTCATTCCAGGGACTGAAACAAGTTTTGAGACCGAGAGAAGCGTTGTGTTGTATTTATCCTGATACTCCCCCATTGCAGGTGGTGAGCAGTTCATATCCATCAGAAAGAGATCAATTCCACCCGTTGCAAGTGCAGGCTCAATCGAGATCCAGTTACCTGTAAACCCAACAAAGACATCATCAACCTCGAAACGCTGTATAAGCTCCTGCCCTGTCTCGATCGAGCCGATGACACGAAGTCCTTTTGCCCCTGCATCTCGTGCTTTCTGCTGAACAAGATCAGTGTGAGCAGTCTCGATGATCGCAGCACCGATGAAAGGTTCATGTCCGTTCGGCACGATGTTAACATAATCAGGATCGATGATCCCAAGATCGGTATTAACCTCGTGTGGCATAGGGGTTCCAAAGAGGATGTCCTGCCCCAGTTCAAGCGGGATCTGCGAACCATATATCGTCGATATTCCAAGCCTCATCGCCTTTTTTGCAAGTGATACATAATCCCCATCAACATTCGTAAGACAGCTTGAGAGCGCATCCATCATCTCTTCCTGTGGACCTCCTGGGAGTATTCCAAGCTCCTTCCAGACCTTTATTCGGCTTGCTGGTGCCAGAAGTTCAACAGACTTCAGAACTTCATCCGAATCGGTCTTTATAAGATCAAGGAAAGCTCCACCAAGATCAGTATCTGCAATCCCAAACATCGATGCAAGTTCTTTCAATTTTGCTTCGTCAGTTATCTTAAAGGCGGTCTTCCCCGCTATTGTGGCTTTGAGCGTCTTTGCGACCTCTTTCGCATGATAGGTATAGGTTGCCGTTCCCATGATATTCTTCAAAAGGAAGTTTCGCATCGCCATCCCGTCAGCATCTATCCCACATGCACCCCTGTCTGCCCCCTTCTTTATCCTGCAGGGTCCGTTACTGCACAATTGGCAGCTTATCCCTCCTGTACAGAAAGGACACCTCCCGTTTTGATTTTCAAAACGATCAAAGAGATTTGTAATTCCATCAGCACTCAAAATCTCGCGCATTTCATTAACAGAATCGTGTTCACTCACTTTTTTCATCCTTGATTCTCCTCAAGTTTTCTTCTCCAATACATTCAGCAGCATGCTCACACCAGAGATAACAGGCGGATTTCATATCGCGCTTTACGGTTCTACCGCATTCACATTCAGCGCTTATCTCATCCGTCCATATCTCAACCTCGCGCCCGCACTCACATTTGACAAACATCGGTTTTGGGTCTGTGAAGTCTACTGCACCTGGACATGCATCTATCATAGTATGCCTCTGGTACTCTATCATATTTATCATATATAAAGCTTTTGACTATAATTTATAACTTTATTCCAATAAAGCCTATATACTATTAAAACAATCAGTCTATAGATGCCGCTGAAAGAATTCAAGATCGACTCAAAGGATCGGGAGATTATTACACTTCTCATCGAGAATCCCGATATCTCACAGAAGGAGATCGCGGAGAGGATCAAACTCACACAGCCCTCAGTTGCGATGCGGCTCAAGAAGCTTAAAAATATGGGAGCGATAGAGAAACGGTGCGGGATAGATCCATCGAAGCTTGGTCTTTATATCGCAAAGGTGGACATCGCAACCGCAGATACAAGTCGTATAATCAACATGTTTAGAGACTGTCCATATTTCCTGAACGGTTTCATTCTCTCGGGAAAGAATAATGTCTGTCTATTCTTTGCAGGTGAGGACATTCCAACCCTTGAGGCGATCGTAAACGGTCACATACGCCCAATTGAAGAGGTTGAGAGCGTTGAACTCAATATCGTGATCAGCACGGCAAAAAAGTTGATCATACCTGTGAAGATGGATATAAAACTGGTTGATACGCAGCCCTGCGGAATCGATATCGAGTGTAAGGACTGCGCAATTTATAAAAACAGCCAGTGCCTTGGATGTCCTGCGATCGGGCAATACAGGGGTAAATTATGGTAAAATAAAATTTGGTTGACCTTTTCACAGGAAGAGAAAAATTGGTCATATATGAATGGAGATAATTGTTTCGTGTAAAGTGTGGTTGGCTGAAAAGGTTTTTATTCTTCGGTCCCTCATGATCTTATCATTAAAGAAAGTGGAAGTTTAACGACTATGAAAACGCATGAACTCGAAGCACTGGTGAAAACCTATGCCTGGTTCTGGGGAAATCTACATCAGCGATGGCGTGCCGCGATCGAAGAGATGTACGGGCTTGATGCAGCGGTCTCAGTCGAGTTAAGGATGATGGAATCTATTGGGAGAAGACACGCAAGCGAGCTAAAAAAGATCTTTGGGGAGGTGAAAGGCGTATCTGGTTTCATGAAGCTCTTTGGGTTTCTACCAGAGAACCTGCTTGAGAATTTTGAGGTCGTAAAACTCGATGAGAATGAAGCGATATTCAGAAATTCATCCTGCTCTGCCCAGAAGGCAAGGTTAAAGAAGAATCTCCCAGAGTATCCATGCAAAGAACCTGGATTGATATATTTTAAGGCTTTTGCTACCGAGATCGATCCAGAACTTAGAATCGGTGTTATAACTGCTCCGCCAGATTTACATCCAGACGACTGTTGGTGTGAGTGGCGGGTCTATATTGAAAAATAGGGCAGACAATACCAATACTTTAAAATAGGTGGATGTGAGTTCTTCTAAATAGGGATGATTATGGAAATAAATGGCGTTGAGATAGAGGATACGTATGCTGAAGCGTTCGGGATAAAGATCGCAAGGGTGTTGATAACAGCAGCTTCTGAGAAATGGGTCCTGAACGCAGCGCGTGAGGCAACGGGATTCGGGACGTCGGTTATCGGCTGTCCTGCAGAGTGTGGGATCGAGCGAATGGTTGATGGATCTGAGACGCCTGATGGTAGACCAGGCGCGTACATCCAGATCTGCACATTCGGGTACAAATCGCTTGAAGAACAGCTTCTTGAGCGTATTGGGCAGTGTGTGCTGACATCTGCAACTGCAAGGGCGTTTAATGGACTTCCTGATGCAGAAAAACAGTTTAACACAGGTTTCAAGCTCAAGTTCTTTGCAGATGGGTTCGAGCGCGTGGATGAGATCGATGGACGAAAAATGTTTTTCATACCGATGATGCAGGGTGAGTTTGGTGTTGAGGAGAATATTGGTGCAGTAGCGGGCGTTGCAGGTGGGAACTTCTTCATACTTGGAAAGACACAGGAAAAGGCACTTGCTGCTGCTGAGGCTGCGGTTGATGCGATAATGGAGCTTGAAGGCTCGATCACACCATTCCCAGGTGGAATTGTTGCCTCAGGATCAAAACCAGGCTCAAACAAGTACAGCTTCCTGAAAGCCTCGACAAACGAGAAGTTCTGCCCAACACTGAAAGATAAGGTTGAAGGTTCTATCGTGCCACCTGATGTCGATGCGATCTTTGAGCTTGTTATAAACGGGCTTGATGTCGATGCTGTTAAGCTCGCAACAAAGAAGGGAATTGAGGCTGCAACAGCCTGTGATGGAATTGTCAAGATAACCGCTGGAAATTATGGCGGCGATCTTGGAGAATACAAGATAAACCTGCATGAGCTTTTTTAAAATTAAAATGAGGCGTATAGGGTTGATTTTTAATCCACAGCGCCTCTATATCTATTTCTATCTTTTTTGGCGAAGCTGTCTGAACGAGCGAATTTATCTTTGCCCAGAAGTGATGCAATATGGGTAGTGTGAAAGATCTGATAGTTCTGAGAGAACCACAGGATGATAGCGCAGGAGTGGGACGGTTTATCTTTTCAGATAGATATTCAGTATTTGATTGGGGGGAGATGCCAGACCACATCGTTGAGAAGGGTAAGGCAACCTGCATAATGGCTGCGTATTTCTTTGAGAAGCTTGAAAAATCAGGTATAATGACACATTACCTGGGGATAGTCGAAGATGAAAAAGCCAGGAGATTGGATGAGTTAAAAGAACCAGAAGATATCATGGAGTTCAGGCTACTTAAGGTGATAAAGCCAGGAATCCAGGGAGATACCTATGACTATTCTGCCTACCGAAAAACGAGAGGAAACTTTCTAATACCTTTAGAAATAATATACCGCAATTCATTGCCCGAGGGGTCTTCTGTTTTCAAAAGGTTAAAAGAAGGTAGTTTGAGATTGGAAGACATAGGATTGAAGGATATACCCCATGAAGGGCAGGTTCTGGATAAACCGATCCTTGATGTATCAACAAAACTCGAGGTGACGGATAGATACACAACCTGGGATGAGGCAAAAGAGATCTCCAACCTGAGTGATGACGAGATCGATGAGATAAAAAGTGTGACGTTGCAGATAGACGATCTTATCACCAACGAGGCTAAAAAGATCGGTTTATTCAATGAGGATGGAAAAGTAGAGTTTGGATTTGATGCAGAGAGGAACTTGATGCTTGTTGATACGCCTGGAACCCTGGATGAATGCAGATTCACCTATGACAACTTGCCTGTGAGTAAAGAGGTGGCGAGAATCTATTATCGCAAGACAGGATGGTACAAAGATGTCGAGTTTGCCAAAAATCAAGACAGACTCAACTGGAAAAGATCTGTGAAAAGCTCACCTCCACCATTGCCAGAGGAGCTGGCAGACTCAATCGCCCTGATGTATCAGGCATGCGCTAATGAATTGACAGGAAGAAGATGGTTTGATGCTCCACCAATCAAAGAGGTGTTAAACACCATTCGGTCGCTGATATAATAGCTCAGGACCTCCGTTAACGGCGATGGCGCTTAGCAAAATACATCAGGAAAATGGTGAGTAGAGAGGCATACAAACCCATCGAAGGAGATTCCTCTGTTGGCTGTAATTCAGGCGGAATCTTCACCACAATCTCTTTCGATTTGGAGTGGCTTTCTCCATCCTCTGTTTTTAGCGTGAGTGTGACGGTGTATGTGCCCTCCTGCTGGTATGCATGTTCACAGTCCCGTTCGGTTGAGTTTGTACCGTCCCCAAAGTCCCAGTGCCATGATGCAACTTTTGTCATCCTGTACTGCGAACGATCTGTAAATATTACACCATCACCTGGTGCGGGCCCTGATGGTGTAAACGCAAAGTCCACAACGATCCACGACTTTGAATCCTCTCCCTCAGCTATTCTCGGTCTCACGAAGAACGAAGTTGGATGATCAGGGATCTTGTTATTCTCCATCTGCCATGCAGTATAAATCTTGTAGCCGTAGTATCCTGGCTCTGCGAACTCAAGATCAAACTTTATATTCCCGTTGGGATCGCACGTACCCTCATAACGATTCAGGAGCCTGTCATCCCTGTAAATCTCAAGATGTACAACTTCTTCTGGACATGCCCCTTCTTTTGCAGCGTTTATCGACGGCATCTCCATATAGTAGTAACTCTGTCCTGTAAGCGATACAGTCTCTCCTGCAGTAAGTGCTGGCATCTTTGCCCAGTCTTCATCAAGGTAAATCTCAACCGTGAGTACCTTCCAGCCCTCAGCCTCTGCTTTTGCAAGGGCACGTCTCCCAAGATCCTCTGATGCAAGATAGGTCTTTCCAGCATCGGCAGATATGATCGCAAACAGTGCAATCAAGAACAGAAAGATGAGTAATACCCCTCGTCTCATTTTTATCCCCCTCCTTTATCGATTCAAACCCTCTTCAACCTGAACGACTCGAGCAGGATCTCTGTATCGATCTTTCCACTCGTCAGTGTCATTCCAGTTGTGAGCTCGTTGATCGTAACCTCAGCAGGTGCAAACATCCCTGCATCGA